>NZ_JBHSEL010000032.1:0-12089 GCF_042653845.1 Daeguia caeni
CATCTGATCCTCCGTAGTTTTTGCAAACATAGAGAATCATAAACTACTGAAATCGCTAAACTTAATTTTAGGTCGGGCTCTTACATTCCCATAGCACCTATACATTTATGTGGATGGGCAATAATAAAATGTCATTACATACAATATATATGATTTATTCTTCATGGACATCGTTTTCTATTTTTTATTTATTGTCGATGATTGTCCGTTTATTTGATTGCGCACCTCTTGCGTAATTTTATCGAATTCCCTGAAATCCTTCCATGTCCTGCAAAACGCCATCCGAGGTTCAAATCCAGTTCATTTCCGGGCTATAGGTGTTCTTTGCGACCTGTTCGCAATCCTTCCCCCATAGATCAAAGGAGAACACCGGAATAATGACGGAAACGCTGGAAGCATTCCTCGCCGCCTATCCGTGGATTTACACACTGATTGCCCTATCCGTACTGGTCCTTGCAGCCCTTTTTGCCAATTTTGTCGTCAAAAAGATTTTGCTGCGCGTTGTGAATCACTTCCTTGGCCGCACCGCCTACGGGCGTGACGAAGAGTTGCGCCGTTATGGCGTTATCGAACGCCTCGCCAACATCATGCCCGCCTTTGTGATCGCGTCAGGTATTGGGCTGGTGCCGCATCTGCCAGATGCCGCCGTGACGGTGGTGCGCAACGTCGCAAACGCCTTTATCATCCTGACGCTTGCAATGGCGCTGGCAGCGGCCCTGAACGTGGTGGACACCATTTACCACCGAAGGCCGGAAGCGAAGCTGAAGCCGATCAGAAGCTATATCCAGATTGTCAAAATCGCCATTTATGCGATTGCCGCAATCCTGATGATCGCAACCCTCATCGACCGTTCACCGCTCATCCTGCTGTCGGGCTTGGGCGCTATGGCGGCGGTCCTCATTCTGGTGTTTCAGGATACCTTGCTGTCGTTGGTGGCAGGCATTCAGATTTCATCCACCGACATGGTGCGCGTGGGCGACTGGATTGAAATGCCCGCCTTGAATGCGGACGGCGATGTGATTGAGCTCGCGCTGCACACGGTGCGCGTCCAGAATTGGGACAAGACCATTACGACGATACCCATTCGCAAGCTGGTGACGGAATCCTTCAAGAACTGGCGCGGGATGCAGGAAGCGGGCGGGCGGCGCATCAAGCGCTCGATCTATCTCGACCAGACCAGCATCCGTTTCCTGACACCGGAAGAAATCGAAAAGCTGGGTCGTTTCCGTCTTCTGGAAAACTACCTGCAACGCAAGCAGGAAGAATTGAAGGAGTGGAACGGCAAGCTGGGTGACAAGGGAAGCGTGACCGCCAATACCCGCCGCTCACCAATATCGGCACGTTCCGCGCCTATGTGGAAGCCTATGTGCGGGCGCACCCGCAGATTCACCAGAACATGACGATTCTGGTGCGCCAGCTACAGCCGGGGCCGGAAGGGCTGCCGCTGGAAATCTATTGCTTCACGAAAACCATTGCGTGGAACGATTACGAGGCGATCCAGTCCGATATCTTTGACCACCTGTTTGCCCTGCTGCCGGAATTCGGCCTGTCGGTTTTCCAGAACCCAAGCGGCGCGGATTTCAAAGCATGGCAGGTCGAACGGCCTGCCCTGCCCGCTTCGGCAAAGGTGGTTGAAGCGTAACAAGCCCCACCATATCTGTCAGCAACAAAGCCGCCCTTGTGCAGAGGGCGGCTTTGTCGTTTTCGCGTGTGGAGTCGTCACGGTTACGTCCGCGACGAAAGCAGTTGTCGCGCTGGAAAACGGTAAGGAAAGTGCAAACCCCGAAGGGTTTTCGCGTTCCTTATGGGACCGTGCCTGAAATTGTCAGACGACAGCGGCCAAAATGCGAGAAAGTTTGGAAAAGACAGGGCGCGGGAAACAATGGTGCTGCCGCGTGTGTCGGCCACGAATGCGCCGGCGGGTAGCCCGGACATTCTTCGCCAAATCGGCCTGTCTATCGGCTCCAATCCTTATGTGTATTTTCAAGACGACGACGACCCGCTGCCGATGCATCTGGATCGACGTATGACGATGATGGAACACGGCCACCTTGACGCGGTTTTCGGCGCGACGGAAACCATTACCGAAAGGGGCGTCACCGTCGAGCAATTCCCCCGCATCGTGAATGGCCGCTTTGTCAGCGATGTGCTGGCGGGCCAAGCCGTCTTTCCATCCTACGGGCATCCGCTCGCTGCCCTGTTCACGCGAAAGGTGCTGAACCGCATGCCGATCTATGACGGACGCCACTATCACAACGGCAGCGCCCTTCCCTTCAATGTGCGGTTCATGAACACGGGCGTCATTATCACGTCCTTGCCCGACATTTGCCGCCGTGTGCGCCTGCACGCCGATAACGACAGCGGCATTTTAGGCCCTGTGCCCGCGATGGAACTGGCGGCGGATATTCGGCGCTGGAGGGATTATATCCTCGCGCCAACCGTGGCCGCGTTTCAGGACATGGTGGCCGATTACCTTGAATCAGGTTGGGTTCAGACATTCCTTGAAATTGCAACGCTGGTAGATGAGGAATTGGGCCTATGATGGTGCCGCATCTGCGGCACCATTCTGCAAGCAACCTCTCCTGCATTTTTTCTATCGGGGTTCAGCAACAAGTCCCTTTACCAGCGCCACGCACGCGCCGAGAAGGACAATCGCAAACGGAAAACCCGTAGAAACGGCCATGGCCTGCAATGCAGCCAATCCACCACCCAAAAGCAGGGCGATAGCCAGAAGCCCCTCGAAAGTGGCCCAAAATACGCGCTGCGGAATGGGAGCATTCATCTTGCCGCCCGCGCTGATCGTGTCGATTACAAGGGAACCCGAATCGGATGAGGTCACGAAGAACACGACGACAAGAACGATGCCTATCAGCGACGTGATGGACGTAAGCGGCAATCCTGCCAGCATTTGAAACAGTTGCAGTTCAAGCGCCGCCGATTGTACCGCAGTCATGCCCTGATCGACCACTTGGCTGATAGCAGTACCGCCAAGCGCCGTCATCCAAAGCGTTGACACGATGGAAGGTATGAGAAGCACGGCAATCACGAATTCGCGCACTGTACGGCCACGGCTGACGCGGGCGATGAACATTCCTACGAAAGGCGACCAGCTTATCCACCATGCCCAATAAAAGGCCGTCCAGCCTTGGCGGAAATTATCGTCCATTCGACCGACCGGATTGGACAGAGCCGGGAGATATTCCACATAAGCCAGCAGGTTCTTGAAGAAGCCCGTGAAAATCTGTTGCGTCGGCCCAACAAGAATAATGAAGACGAGAAGCAGGAAGGCCAGCGCCATATTGATTTCGGAAAGGCGCTTGACTCCTTTATCCATCCCCGCAACGACTGATGCGGTCGCAATCGCGGTAATGAGGATAATCAAGATCACCATTTCGCCTTGGCTAGACGGAATATTGAATAGAAATTCCAGTCCGGCGCTCGCTTGCTGCGCTCCGATTCCAAGCGATGTGGATAATCCAAATATCGTGGCGAAGACGGCCAGAATGTCGATGATATGTCCCGGCCAGCCCCAAACCCTTTCGCCGAAGATCGGGTAGAAAATAGAGCGCAACGTCAAGGGCAATCCCTTGTTGAAGGCAAAAAGCGCCAGAGAAAGTGCAACAATGGCATAGATGGCCCAAGGATGCAGCGCCCAATGGAATATAGTCGCCGCCATCGCCAGACGCCGTGCCCCTTCAGCATCGCCAGCCATGCCATTCAATGGCGACCAATCCGTGCGCAGGCCGTCAGGGCCTGTTACCGGCCCTTGCATAGCGGCGGTAAAATTACCAAGCGGCTCGGACACGCCATAGAACATCAGCCCGATGCCCATACCAGCGGCAAATAACATCGAGAACCACGACACATAGCTATAGTCCGGTGTGGCTTCAGGCCCACCGAGGCGGATTTTACCCAATGGAAGCACGATCAGGGCAATGCAGAGCAAAACAAATACATTGCCCGCAGCAAGAAAGAACCAGTCGAGATTGGATGTTAGAAAATCGCGCAACCCCGCGAAAAATGAACCAAGCGTATTCTGGAAGGCGAGTGTAAGAATCGTGAATGCAACGATACCAATGGCAGATACACTGAATACGATATTGTGAATATCGAGTTCAAAAACGAACCGACGCCGATAATTGATGTTGTCCTGACCGATTTGATAGTCAGTATCGATGATCTGGGTTGCGCCTTCCGGCTGGGGGATTGCCTCTGAATTGATTTCTTCTTGCACACTTGTTTCTGTCAATAATCCGTCCTCGTTCCTTCATGTTTTTGGCATTGCTGCCGGATTGAGAGATGGTGAGACTGCGCGACAATCTGGCGATTGCGTTGAATGGCAGCATGAATCCTCTAGAAATTAAAGAATTTTTCCAGAAGGCTCAACCATGTACTGCCTTCCAAGTCAGATTGGCTGCGGCACATGCTCCGCATGTCTTCAGTCAGCTATTCGCCATGATCGGCCCCCACGGACGGGTCCAATTTGATTGTTAGTGCAATGATGGTCGTGGCGCCAGCGCGGGCGGCATCGCTGGTTGGGGTTGCAGGGCCGCCCGCGCGAATGCCGGGATGAAGACCTCCGGCGCCGGCGGCTTGTAGCCGAGCGATCCATGCGNCTCCGGGCCGTTGTCGGAACGGATATGCTCAGGCACGCCGCGCAGGATGAACAGGTCGGACAGGACGTCGATGACGTCGGTGGAGTTGAGCTTGCGATCGATGCGGATCGCCAGCGCCTCATGCGTGAACTCGTCGATCACGTTAAGCATGCGGTACTTCCTTCCGTCATGAGTGCGGTCCTCGACGAAGTCGTAGGACCAGACATGGTTGGGCCGCTCGGCGCGCAGGCGGATGCATGATCCCTCGGCGAGCCAGAGCCGGCCTTTCTTCGGTTGTTTGGCTGGAACCTTCAGCCCCTCTTGCCGCCAGATGCGCTCGACCCGCTTGTCGTTGACCACCCAGCCCATCTGGCTGCGCAGAAGCTCGGCGATCTTGCGATAGCCGTAGCGGCCATAGCGGCGGGCCAGTGCAACGATGTCCTCGGTCAGTTGCTGCTCGTCGTCCCGGCCGCGAGGAATACGCCGCTGCGTGGAGCGATGCTGCCCAAGCACGAGGCATACCCGGCGCTCCGACACGCGCTTCGGCAGAACCGAGCGAACATGGTCGATGCAGGCACGGCGACGCGAGGGGCTCAGAAGTTTCCCCGCGCAGCCTCCGTCAGGATCAGCTTGTCCAGCGTCAGATCCGCCACCGCCTTGCGAAGCCGTTCGTTCTCCTTCTGGAGATCCTTCAACTGCCGAAGCTGGTCACGGCTCATGCCGCCATATTGCTTGCGCCACCGGTAGAACGTCAGTTCAAAAACGCCGATCTGGCGAACGGCATCCGCCATCGCCATGCCTTGGCCGCGCAAAACCTCAACCTGCCGAAGCTTCGTGACGATCTCGTCGGGCTTGTGTCGCTTGTTGGCCATTGTGGTCCTCCTTCAGGGTCAAAACCATACTTCAAGGTGGACCCGTTCAATGGGGGTGGATCAACTACCGCTTCGCCGCGATCCGGGACCACTCGACGTGATGGAGCGGCTGTGCGCCTGCCGGCCCAAATGCAGGCTTCCGTCATGTCCGGCCTGTTCGGCAGTGAGGCCCGCGCCCTTGCGCCGCTGCTCAACGGTCTGGACATTCTACGCCGCTTCCTCGGCTTGGTGGGCGAGTGACCGAGGAATTCGAGAAGCTAGCGCGGACGACCGAATACGCGATCCAGCGCTTCAAAAATCAGGTGGTCGACATCGTGAGCGACGCGCAGGAAACCGCGCGGGCCGTTGTCCGGGTGCTGAACAACCAGCTTAGGCCTGCCATCCGTGGCATCCACGTAGACACAGGCGTTGATTGACGCGAACTTGCTGCCGGAGCCGGACGCGGGGCTGGCCTTGCCCTGCCGGCAGCACGGGTCAGGGGCGCTTGAAAGCGCTCCGCCTTTCCGCCTTGCATTGATCCGTGCCGCGCGTATATTCGGTATGCTCGCAACAGGAGGTCATCATGCAGGGTCAGCCCCGCCCGCTCGCAAAGCTGAAGATCGACGAACTGGCAGGCGAGTTCATCGCCGCCCGCAACTACCGCGATGTGAACCGGATGGCCGCGCTTCAGGCCGAGCTTGAGCACAGAAGGTCCCGCCGCGCCCGCGCTCTGTCGGCGCATGTTTCCCTCGCCTTGGCATCGGCTGCGAAGCGCGCGGCGTAGGTGGTCCATATGAGAACTCTTGCAATCGCGCTAGCCGCCGTGCTGGCGGCCCTGACGCCAGCACATGCCGGCGATGAAGTGGAGGTCGACTTCGACCAAGTGCCGGCGCTTCACATTCCGCTTGGAAAGCGCGTCGTGTCGGCCCGTCCGGCATTCGAGGATTACGCCTTCATGCTCTTTGACGTGTGCGATGCACTATCCCTCGAAGGCGACGACTGCCTGATCTATCCGCTGAACGCATCCCTTGGCGGCAACGCCGTCGCGACGATCTTCGACGGCAACCGCGTCATCATCTATGACCGCGAGCTTTCACCGCTTGTCGGTTACGAGGGCGCGGAAATGATCATTGCGCATGAACTCGCGCATCATCACTGCGGTCACATCGGCACCGCTCCTGATCCGAAGCAGGAACTTGCGGCCGACGCGCTTGCGGGAGCCGCTGCACGCCTGATGGGGCGCTCGCTTGAGGCTGCTCTGTCAACGGTCGCCATTCTCGCAGAGCGGCCGTCCCTCACCCATCCGGGGCGGCAGGCGCGCATTGAGGCAATCACGGCGGGCTGGAACAATCCCGAGAAGGCAAAGGGCTGCTGATAGGCCGCTTCGGCGATCTACCGAACGTTGCCGACCGGTTCCTTGGCTCGTAGCATGGCTGCAATGCTGCCAAAGGGGAGGGGCATCATGACTGTTCCGAAGGAATATGCGAACATCTTTATGCCTGTGAAGTATTTTCTGTCTTCGTATCGCGCGCTCTCTGACGGACGGAGCGGAATTCGTAATCTTGAGGAAAGGCTCACATCGGCAACGTCCTACTTGTCCGAATGGAAGGTCATGTGGATAGGAACATGCGCCCTTCTCAGGAGCGCCATCGACCTATTCCAAGTTGACCAAAAGTCTTGTTTGGCTGCCTGCCTTCGGCAGGAGATCAAAGCAGAGTGGAAAACCATCAAGGACCAAAAGGAACAGCACGCAATCTTTTGGGAGTTCCTGAGGCAGGAGCGCGATAACGTGATCCACGAGTACCAGTGGCGAGCCTATGAGGCTTGGATGAAGCCCGATGGCACGTTCCGAGCGCAACCTTTCACGTTGCTCGACATGTTAAGTGATGATGCCCGCCCTCTGCTTTTAATGCGGGATGGCCCCTTCAAAGGACGGAACTCGCTTGACCTTCTGAAAGAAGGGGCCGATTGGGTGGAAGCACGCATCTTCAGCGCAATCCGTAGAGCCGGATTTGACCCGGATGAGGAACGAGGCTTGGTCCACTTTCAGCCGCGTCCGAAGCCAGCGGCCACTCTCTTGAGCACGTTACTTTCCGGCGACACTACGCAGACCTAAATTCAGTGCTGCCACGTTACATTCGTCTGTCTCGCTGACCCTGTAGACGAACCGCTGCGCTGGCCCAAGCTCGGCGCGCGCAAACGCTGTGATTTCACGGCGGTGAAGGTTCTTGACTGTCTCGGCCATCTGGCCGATGCTGGTCCAAGCCGTTGGGCGGCCACTAGCCGCCGTGGCAATGCCCTAACGGACTTATCCACAGGAAGGAAGCGCGCGCGTGATACTTGCCAGGCGCGAAGGAATGCGGTGGCTTAGTTTTCGCCTATTCGCGGCGAGAAACGTTGCCACTGTCCGCCGAAGCAAGGGAGGGGAGCGATGGCCTTGTCGAAGCTATGGACGGGGAAGGTAGCCGGGACCAGCACTGGCAACGTCTTCCTTCAATTGAGCGGCGAAGATACTGCCCTTTTGGGGACGCTGCGCTTCAACGAAGCCGGGGTCGGAATTGTCGTCTACTCAATCGCCGGCACGTTCGATGGAACCAAGCTTACCGTTACGGGCGAGCCTCAAAATCAGATAGAGGGTTTCGCCTTTGGTCGCCTGACAGCGGTCGCTGACCTTAATCAGAGGGGCGAGTTTTGGGGACAATGGGAAACCGACATCGGGTCAGCGGGAACCTTCGTTCTCTTTCCTAGCGACTTGTCGCAAGCGAATGACGCAAATGCTAGCCAACCACTAAATCAGCTGCATACAGCACGGCACGACTTTACAGCCATCGAGATTGCCCGCGATCAGATAATCGAAATCGCGGAGGAAATACAGAACGAGTTTAAGACAGGGCCGCTTGTAGTAACGGTCGAGGCTCGCACCACACAGACGTGTTTCCTGCCAGATTTCAAGAAGCTCCACTTCAGCGACGACCAAGCCAAAATCATCAAACTATTCGTGCAGGAGCCAGCAGGCGGCTTATCTCGGGCAGTAACCATAGAATTCGGCCCGCAGATGAATTTTGCGCTTACCCAAGGTCCCGACAAAGCATGGGTGCTAGGAACGCTTGAGCAAATCAAGAGCTACGTTCAGCCGTATGAGCGGAGTTACAGCACGAACCTCAAGCGCTTCGGGATTGGCTTCAATCAAGCAATCCTTTTTGGTGCTCTCGTCTTTTTGCCAAGTCTCAACACGATCAGGGACAGAGCGCTTCTGCTCGGCGTGGTGGTGGCGCTTGCTCTGCTTGTTGCCCAAGCCCATCAACGGTATCTGCCCTTTGCCAGTATCCATCTCCGGGCGAAGCGCGTCACGCTTTGGTCGAAGATTGCGCCGTCGCTTGTTTCTTGGCTCCTGACCGCATCGGCCGCAATTGTGAGCGGGTTGCTCTTAGCGTACCTGCAAGGCTGGATGGGCCGACCTTGAGCGGGAGCGGGCGCGGCCGGAGAGCCGCGCCGGCGTTCAAAGCAAGGGGTGCGGCAAAAGTGCTTAGGAACGGGGCGGATCGTCCATAGATTAGGAACGGAATTAGGAAAGGGCAGAACGGCTGAATATTTCCCATTGCAATATCAGCATGTTACGCCAAAAGTTATAAGGTCTCCCTCTCCGCCATATTTTCTCGTAGATTCTTGATTTTATCAGATAAAACATCTTGCAGCATTTTGTCTGCCGCCAATCAGCGTCGCACCCTCTTGAACATTCCTGATCGCACAACAGCTTCGAAACCAGCCTGATATCACTGAAGAGCAGTTTCGAACTCATGTCTGTATCAAGGATACGAACAAGCACTTCTCAAAGCGCGTCGATATCTGTCAGGAGGAAAAGCCATTATATCGAACAGGCACGAACTGACCGAAATTGACCTGCTTAGGAAAGCCTGAAATCAGCCCATCAAATTCATTGGGAAAATCATTCCTTTCATCAATGTCACCAGCGAACAGGCAAAGGACATCGACAAGGATACACCCTTTGCGTCTGGACAAGACACATCAGGCTCATTCTTTCCATGAACGTTCAAAGCAGCAACAAGGCCGTTGGAAACGAAAAGACATCCTGCACCAGCTGATCAAAATTATCGCGAACCGTAGGCTGACCTGACTGTGCCCGTCGCCTGACAGGCATTAGAACGGCTTCTGATCAATGTTAATGACAATGCACAGTTCCGGCTCGACTATCGCTATGACAGCATGTCCTGGAGGCAAATCTTTCCGGCTACCCCTCCATGGGCATATACTGCCTGTGTTAAGCTCAGGAGCAAAGCTACAATCATCAATTAAAGCTACAATTTGAGCATCATTGGCTCTCCCTAACAGCAACCTTATCCTTCAGTCGTGATAATGTAGATCGTGAACAGCCTGTTGCGGCAATGATGCTGCACTGTCAGCAAGCAAGCGAAACAGTTCTGGTCTTGTCAGGAAGCGCCAGATTCATTCTCAATGCAAAAGGCAACGATTTTTAAATTGCACCCCCGAGCAAACTTGATCAGCTCTCTTTTGCCCGCTCTACCCCTGTTCTGTGATAGAGGCTCGCAAATTTGCCTCAACGCACATGGAATCCGCATAAGCTATCTTCAAGACAACTTCATTATAGAAAGTTCTCTGTTCATGGAAATATATTTATTATAGAGCGAATCAGGATGAGTCAGACAAAGACATACTCAAAAAATCTAATGATAGATGATAAATTTTAATCATATATACATAAAATTATTCAATAATAAGCATATTAAAAAAAGCTTTACAATTTTACATCGCCTATATACATAAATTGCGTTCTCAATACGTTTGCGGGGGCAGCATAAATGGATCCTTTTTCATTATTCTTATCAGTTGTTTATGTTGTCCGAAATCAAGGTTCCCAGCTGAACAGCCTTATTCAAAACACGACAGAAACCCTTTCTTCGTTAGTATCTGATTATGAACTAATAATAGTTGATAATGCTTCGGACGATAATAGTGTCGAAATTTTAAAAAACTTGGCGAGCCAGTCGGGCTATCCAAACCTGCAGGTTTATGCTCTTACCAAGACGGTCGACAATGACACCGCTTGTTGGGCTGGTGTTGAAAATGCTCTTGGTGATTTTGTCGCGGTCGTTGATCCTCTGCTCGACGACATCAATTTCTTACCCGAGATGCTTTGCAAGGCTGTCTCTGGAGTCGATGTTGTTTTCGCCAATAATTTGCAAAAACCGCAGCAAAGCTTTGCCTATCGTGTCGCCAATTCGGCATTCAACCTATTATACAAGTCATTCAATGGAATCCATTTAGCCAAAGAAGCGCCTCAGTATCGCTTGTTGAGCAAACGTGTGGTCAATTTTATATTACAGCACCGGCAGCCAGCAATCGCCTATAGGCATTTGCCGGCGACAGCAGGTTTTACACGCTGCAATATGGAATACAGCGCCAAGCCGCAGTCAAAAGACGTCAAGAAGCTGCGGGAAAGCATCAACAGAGGTATGAGGCTCCTGGTCTCGACAACACAGGCGCCTATGCGTCTTGTGACATCTTTGTCTTTATTCAGTGCTGCTGCAAATTTAATCTATTCTATTTATGTCGTCGCAATTGGATTATTTAAAGCTGACGTGGCACCAGGTTGGGTAAGCCTGTCATTACAACAATCAGGCATGTTTTTCCTGATTTCTCTGGTTCTCCTCGTGCTCGGAGAATACATACTGCATATGGCCAGTCTCAGTAACGAGGGGCCATTATACCATGTAGCTCAGGAATTTACGAGCGCACGCATGACACGTCGTGAAAGACTGAATGTAGAAGATGCTTCCTCTACAGGATTGAGTGGATTGCGCAAGCCAAGTCAGGACGCCGCATGACGCATAATGATGTTGTAGATGCTGTCGTTATTGGCGGCGGGTTCTACGGAGCAGCAATCGCAATCTATCTTGCCAAGAACCGTGGCTTGCGCCACGTAATCCTGCTTGAACAGGAGGCAGAGCTGTTATCGCGAGCATCCTATAGTAATCAGGCAAGAGTACACAATGGGTACCACTATCCCAGAAGCTTTACGACGGCTTATCGTAGCAGGGTAAACCTGCCACGTTTTATCCGTGATTGGCCTCAGGCCATTAAAACTGATTTTGTGAAGCTTTATGCGATAGCAAGACGTAATTCCAAGGTTACAGCAAAGCAATTTATCCGTTTCTGTAATGAAATTGGTGCAAAAATTACCCCTGCTGAACCTGCATTGAAGCGCCTCTTCAACCCTCGACTGGTCGAAGACGTTTTTCTGGTCGAAGAATATGCTTTTGATACAACAAGGCTCGCCGCATAGGCCAGAGAGGAACTCAATGCACTTGGCGTGAAGGTTCATCATCTCACGCAAGCAACCGCAATAACACGTTCATCCGACGGCCGAGGATTAACAGTAACGGCAATCTCCAAGAATGACGACTTCGTTTCAGCCGAATGTCGTTATGTTTTTAATTGTACCTATAGTGGTTTGAATCAGTTTTCCGGCGACTATCCCGGCACGATGTTGCACCTCAAGCACGAAGTGACGGAGATGGCGCTCAGAGGTGGTTCGGGAAATCTGGACAGCGGAGATAAGTGGAATTTCTGCCTGACTTCGGCTTAGATGCCGAGAACAGGAGAT
>NZ_JBHSEL010000033.1:0-2158 GCF_042653845.1 Daeguia caeni
CCGGCTTTGCCGATCTCGACGGACTGGAGTTCGTCGCCCGCATCGACATCGGCACCGACACCAATGGCGACGACAAGAACGAGATCCGCTCCGCCGTTACCGCCAGCCACAAGGACTATGCCGCCATCATGGGGCTGGTCACGGCAACGCCGCAGGCCAGCGCGACCAACGCTCCCCAGCGCAACGCCTATGCCGACGCCAGGCAGCACGGCACGACGCCGTCGTCGCGCCCCTCGTGGGCACAGTAGAGCGAGGGTTGAGCAATGCTGCTTCGTCCCCGCCAGAAACTGTTTGTCGAGCGCAGTGTCGCTGCGCTCGACACCCACGCCAATACGCTGGGCGTCGCACCAACCGGCGCCGGCAAAACCATCATGTTGTCGGCCGTCGCTGGCAAGATGATCGGCGATACGGACGCAAAGGCGGCTGTGCTCGCCCATCGTGATGAATTGACCGCTCAAAACCGCGACAAGTTCGCTCGCGTCAACCCCACCATTTCCACCTCGGTCGTCGACTCCAGTGANTATCGATCAGGCACTGAAGGCCAATCCGTCCTGTCGTATCTTCGGCGTCACTGCGACACCCAATCGTGGCGATCGCAAGGGTCTTCACGAGGTCTTCTCCAACGTTGCCGACCAGATCCGCATCGGCGAGTTGATCCGTTCGGGGCATCTGGTGCCGCCCCGCACCTTCGTCATCGACGTCGGCGTCAAGGACGAACTGGCCAGGGTGCGCAAGACCGCCAGCGATTTCGACATGGGCGAGGTCGAGCGCATCATGAACTGCGCCCCGGTCACCGATGCCGTCGTCCAGCACTGGAAGGACAAGGCCGCCGATCGGCAGACAGTGGTGTTCTGCTCAACGGTCGATCATGCGCGCGGCGTCACCGATGCGTTCAACGCTGCCGGCATCACCGCCGGCCTCATCCATGGCGAGATGGGAGATGGCGAGCGCAAATCGGTGCTTGCCGCCTATGCCGCCGGCGAATTGCGGATCGTCGTCAATGTCGCGGTGCTGACCGAGGGCTGGGATCACCCGCCGACCTCGTGCGTCGTGCTGCTGCGACCGTCCTCGTACAAGTCGACGATGATCCAGATGGTCGGGCGGGGCTTGAGGACCGTCGATCCGAGCGAGCATCCGGGCGTCATCAAGACCGACTGCATCGTGCTCGATTTCGGCACCTCGAGCCTGATGCACGGCTCGCTCGAACAGGAGGTCGATCTCGTCGGCCACGATGCATCCGGCGATGTCCCGACCAAATGCTGCCCACAATGCGAGGCGGACATCCCGCTCGGCTGTCAGGAATGCCCGCTCTGCGGTTTTGTCTTCGAAAGCATCGACGACGACAACGGTGACATTCCGCTCACCGATTTTGTGATGTCGGAGATCGATCTCCTCAAGCGCTCCAGCTTCCGCTGGTGCGATCTGTTCGGTGACGACGCCGCATTGATGGCCAACGGTTTCTCCGCTTGGGCCGGTGTCTTTTTCCTCAATGGCCGCTGGTACGCGATCGGCGCCGCCAAGGGCCTCGAACCCCGCCTGCTCTCGATCGGCGAGCGCATGGTGTGTCTGGCCGCCGCCGATGACTGGCTGAACGAACACGAATCCGATGAGAGCGCCCACAAGACCAGGCGCTGGCTGTCGCAGCCGCCGACCGACCGACAGCTTGCATACCTACCGGCCGACTACCGGCATGATTTCGGGCTGACCCGCTATCAGGCTTCGGCGCTCATCTCCTTCCAGTTCAACCGCACTGCAATCAGATCTCTGATCTTTGGCGCCGGTCAGCACGAACTTGCGAGGGCTGCGTGATGATTGATCCGACCAAAGCTGAGCAGGCAGCGATCCGCAGCGCAATGAAGCCGCTTGCCGAGATCATGGAGGAGATCGGCTGGCAGACCCGTCTCGTCGACCTTTCGGAACATCAGGTACTGACCCTGATCGACGTCGCCGTCACCGGCTTCCAGGACGCACTTCAGGAATACATCGCCGCCAATCCCACCATCGATCCGGAGGTACCGTTTTGATGAAACTCTGCACAAAATGTGGCGTCGAAAAGGACCTCGGCGAATTTGGTTGTCGGAAGCTGAGCGCGGACGGTCGACAGAGCTGGTGTCGAGATTGCCGGCGTGAGTACCAACGAATCTACGCTCAGAACTGC
>NZ_JBHSEL010000034.1:0-19365 GCF_042653845.1 Daeguia caeni
GAGCGTGC
Organism: Daeguia caeni; assembly: GCF_042653845.1. Taxonomy (NCBI): domain Bacteria; kingdom Pseudomonadati; phylum Pseudomonadota; class Alphaproteobacteria; order Hyphomicrobiales; family Brucellaceae; genus Daeguia; species Daeguia caeni. The sequence continues at coordinate 9 of NZ_JBHSEL010000034.1, forward strand.
TGAGATGGCCGAACGCGATCTGGGTGCGACAAGAAGTGAGAACGCGGAATTGCATGGGCGGGTGGAGGCGTTGTCAACGCAGATTTCGGTCATTTTGGCCTCTCGATCTTGGCGCCTGACACGAGGACTTCGTGTCCTGGGCCGTCTGTTTCGCGGCGAGTTTGGTGCTGTTTTCGCAGCGCTCCGCCAGCGCTTCACGAGACACCGCTCATGAAGAAGCCGTCCAGGACGTCTTTGCTGTCACTTGCTAAGGCGATTTATCACCGACTGCCCTTGTCGCAAGAGACCAAATGGCGCTTGCGTGCTCGATTGCAGCCAGTCCTGTCAGACCTGACTTCGGGCAAGTCAGCGGGCATCTCCCTCAAATCCATCGGTGCTGTGCTGCGTCCCGGCAAACGCGGCGACAACGCCGCTCGAGACCATGACCTTGAACTCGCACTGGCAGCCATCCTGCAGGACATGGCAGCTCATGCAGAGCGGCATGGTGCACCCCGCCTCTGGATAGCCTTGCCCTTTCTGACGACCGGGGGGGCTGAATGGGCCGCACTACACCTGTGCCGAGCCGCGTTGGAGCTTCGTCCCGATCAATCCGTGGTTCTTCTGGTCACGGACAAAGATCTGGTCAGCGACCGTATGCCGTTGCCGCCTGGGGTGTTGCTGGTGGTTCTGGACAGGTACCTGTCCGTACCATCTGGCTACGAACGCAAGCAGACTTTGCTACACAACTTGCTGAGGGCCTGTCAACCGCACACCTTCCACAACATCAACAGCGAAGTGGCCTGGCATCTGATCTTGGCCCACGGGTCGCAACTGGAACGATACACCCGTCTGTTCGCCAGCATCTTTGCTTTTCAGTTCGCTCCTGACCATCGCACAAAGATCGGCTATGCCGCCTACTTTCTCAAGAAAGGTATGCCCCACCTGGCAGGGCTTCTGTCAGACAACCAGCGTTTTCTGAAGGATGCAGCGCGGGAATACGCCTTGTCGGCCTCCGAGACGGCACGCATGGCTGTTCTCTATCAGCCGTGCCGTGTGTTGCTCGACGGTTCGCCGGAATCCCCTGTGGGTGCTCTGCAAAGGCGCCAGTCCCAAACGATTCCTGTTGATAGCTCGCAACCGAGGCGACGGCCTCAGGTTCTGTGGGCCGGTCGTCTGGACGCCGAAAAGCGTGTCGACCTGTTCCTGGAGCTCGTGCGTCGCTGCCAGTTTGCCGACTTCCGGGTGTTTGGGCAGGTGGTGCTGAATGATCAGGCGGCCTTGCCTGAAATGCCCAACCTGAGCTACGAAGGCCCTTTCACGTCGCCGCTCGAGTGGCTGGAACGCTACGAGTTTGACGCCTTCGTGTTCACTTCCCGCTGGGAAGGAATGCCCAATATCCTGCTGGAAGTGGGGGCACTGGGGATTCCGGTGATTGCGCCCACGGTGGGCGGTGTCATTGAGCTCATCGACGAGACCACCGGTTATCCGCTGCCCGAGCAACCCAGTGTGGCCGACTATGAGCAGGCCTTGCAGCAAGTCGCCTCCGATCCGGCCCAATCACTCCTGCGCGCGAGCAAGCTGCAAAAGCTGATCCAAGAGCGCCACGGATGGTCTGGCTTTGTGAAGGGGGTGGCTGAGCTGCCCAATTACCTGCCACCCGCCGGTAGACCAGACCCTGCGGCAGGTACGTACAACGAGGGTGCATCGCCCCTGGTGACGGTCATCATCCCCTGCTTCAATCAGGGACACTACCTGGAGCAAAGCGTGATGTCGGCGCTGTCGGCAGGGACCTGCCCCATGGAAATCCTGGTGGTGGATGACGGCAGCACCGATCCGAGCATCGCTGACCAGCTGGCCCGCGCGGAAATGCTGGCTCCGGGCGTCGTCCGTGTCCATCGGCAGGTTAATCAGGGGCTTTCCGGAGCGCGCAACACCGGCATTGCATTGGCACGAGGCAAGTACGTGCAGTTTCTGGACGCAGACGACCTCATCGCGCCTGGCAAGCTGGATGCCCAGGTTGCTCAGCTCGAGATCAATCCGGAGCTGGACGTCTCCGTCTGCAACTACCTGTTGTGTGATGAAGCACGTGGAATGTTCACCAAGACTGAGGAGGCCATTGCGCGCTTCGAAATAAGTGAGCAGGATTTTCTTTACCGTTGGGAACGCGGTTTCGTGATCCCCATTCACGCCGGCGTGTTCCGTCGCACCGTGCTGACACCTGAGCTCCGCTTTGACACCCACGCCCGAGCCAAGGAAGACTGGTTGTTCTGGACCCACCTGTCCCTCGCGGGAGCGCGTATCGCTTACCTTGAAGGCCACTGGGCGATCTACCGGCAACACGAAACGAGCATGCGGCGCTCCTATGTCAACATGGGGCTGGCCTGGCTTCAAGCCGGACTGAAGATCAACGAAAAGGTAGCGCACCGAGAACCCCTTTTCTTCGAATCGGTCGTTTCATGGTTCGAGCAGTGCTATCGCTCAAACCCCAGCTACCGGGCCGAAATTGCGCGTCGACAGGCCGCCTCTTCCGATCCGGAAAAAGTCTCACTTGAGCCTGCGCCTGCCGAAGAGCCTAGCCTTCAGGCCCGGCAGGAGGCGTGCGCCATTCTTGAAGCGCTGTCTTCTCTGAGCCCGCTGCAACAGCAGCCGACCATCAGCGTGGTGGTGCCTGTCTACGGCCACTTCGGTTATCTGCGGACCTGCCTGGGCTCCTTGGCCGAACAGGGGCAGGCAGCCTTCGAGATCATTTGTATTGACGACGGCTCACCTGACCCGCGTGTCTCGCTGCTGATGGATGAGCTGCGCGACAAGCATCCCCGACTGATTGTTCACAAAGAACCTTGTAACGCAGGTATCAGCAGAGTCCAGAATCTGGCCGTTGAGATGGCCAGCGGCGAGTTTGTGGCCTTTCTCGACTGCGATGATGCGCTCGTTCCAGGCGCTCTGGAATTGGTTTGGACGACACTGCAGTCCAAGCCTGACGTGGACTATCTGTTCACTGACCGTATCGACGTCGATGAAACGGGTCAAACCCTCCGTGTCGCCCGCTACGGGGGATACGAGCGGCTGAAGTTCAAGTCACAAGACCAGATCCCCGATGACCTCCTGGATGGAATGGTCGCATCGCATTTGAAGGTCATACGTCGCAGTGTCTATCAGGCTGTGGGAGGTTGTGACGACAAGCATTCGGGCGTTCAGGACTGGGACCTCGCGCTGCGCATCGCACAGGCTCACAAGCTGTATTACCTGGCCCAACCCTTGTACCAACACCGAATCCACAGTCGCTCGGTCACCAGAAGTAACCATGTCAGCCAGCTTCGCAAGACGAACGCGGTCTTGCGCCAGCACCTGGAGCGCTGGCGCTCTTCGGCCACAGAGACAGCTTCGGTCCACACGTTCGGTCTGGCAGATTTCCCTGTGCCGCTCGATCAGCTCAAAAGCATATGGAAGCAGGGTGGTCGGTGTGTCGCCGACCTTTCCGGTGACGTTGCCCTGGGACATATCAACTACCTGCGAGAGTTCAACGCCTACTTCGATCGCGTGGTCTGGAAAGACCCCAAAGTGCCCGCTTTTTTGTTCGGCTATCTGTGTGACAGCGTCCAGATGATGACTCCAAGACAACACCTCGAGCACCAGATGGAGGGTACGCGACGTGAGCACTGACGTAGTCATCGTCAACTACAACGCTGGCAATCTGCTCGCCGACTGCGTGCAGTCTGTTTTAGCCGAAGGCGCTTGCCATGTGTTTGTTGTAGACAACGATTCGCACGACGACAGCCTTGCCCATTTGTCGGCCTCGATCAGCGATGTGCGCGTCACCATTATTCGAAACGGCCAGAACCTGGGGTTTGCTGCCGCTTGCAATATTGGTGCTCGCGCTTCCAACGCCAGCACCCTGTTGTTCCTCAACCCAGACAGCGTGCTTGCCGAGGGTAGCTTGCGGCGCATGATGGACGTGCTGGAAAGCGACTCTTCAATCGGTATGGTGGGTGGGCTGCTGTGTAACCCGGATGGCTCTGAGCAGCCGGGTGGGCGCCGAGTCTTTCCCACGCCCAGGCGTGCATTCATGCGGGCCTTCGGCTTGTCGCACTTGGGCAAGTGGTTTCCCGCTCTGTTCTCTGATTTTTTGCTCCATAAGGAGCCGCTACCGCTTGAACCCAACCCCGTGGAGGCCATTTCTGGTGCCTGCATGTTGGTGAAGCGCGAGGCCGTGGAGGATGTAGGGCTGTGGGACGAAGGCTATTTTCTGCACTGCGAGGACCTGGACTGGTGCATGCGGTTTCGGCTGAACAATTGGCGTGTGGTCTTCGTCCCGGATGCCAGGGTGATCCACGTGTGGGGAGCTTGTAGCCGGAGTAGACCGTTTTTTGTGGAGTGGCACAAGCACCAAGAGTTACGAAGCAATTCGCCACGATTCTCCTGGATTCACTCGTGAGCGCTATTCTTTGCACAAACCAGTCAGATTGTTGCGCAATGGTGAGCGGGGCTACGTGAAATGTCCGCATGAGCGCGGCTGGCCGCTCGCGTTTGCGAACTGCGTAAAGCTGCGCATACGAGGAAATGCTTGGGAGTGGGCGGGAGTTGTGGGCGATTCGCCATGGCTTATCAGAGAGTTAGAGGATGAGTCCTCTCCCTCCGCCACTATCATGTAACGAACTCGCCGCAACGGGAAATCAGGGCCAAAATTTCTTTTTGTTTCAAAGGTGTTTAGCCGAGGCGCCCGAACCTTGGAGACTGGCGCCGTGTCCAATTTCCGTCTCTGAACGGCCCTTCGTCTCTAACCGAGCGAACCTCGATCGACTTGGTTCGGTCGGAAAAGATGACGATATTTCAATGCACTGCCGTTCCGGCACTACGCTCGAATTGTAACGGGTACCGCCGCCAAACAGCCCGAGCAGAGACACCCGAGGTGGGCGTTACCGGGCGGAACGGCGCGAATCTTGTCGAAAAGGTGAGACCTACGATACGATGCAGACTGTGTAACAGCACAACTAGTTGCCGGTCAGCAGTAATCCTTGCTGTTCGCGTAATCGAACGCACCGGGAGGCGTCCACTGGCGAGGCTTTTCGGCTTCGCCGAACTGGCTCGGCAGTCCTATGTCAGGCCCCTCCCCAAAGGGGAACGACAGGCCGTAGGCGATGGCGTAGCGAACAAACTCATCGGCGCCGCCTTTCGGCACGATGAAGTCCTTGGGGCGGGGAACCTCCACCAGCTTATATGGTGGAACGCCCGCGTTGTGGTGCTGGAAGGCCTTGTAGGTAGACTCTATCGATTGCCTATACCAAGCGGAGTTCGAACCGCCGCCGCCCATGAAAACGATTAGTGGGCGCATGCGAGAACTCGATAGCTTGCCGATGAACTTTCTCTCGTAGTCGGCGCTCTGGAAGGCGTCTTCCTGCCAGTTCCGGCCGTCCTTTTGCCGCGCGGTCATGATGACGTAACCGACGAGCCTGCGAATTCTCTGAACGAACTCGGTCAGTGTCGATGGCGCGCAGCTCTTCAGGAGCTTCTCCAGTGCCACAGCGTCGATTTCACCTGTGACGCCTTTCGATAGGGCCGTTCCAATCGCGGAGACGCCCAAAGGCTCGATCTTGCCGGAATAGAAGTTGATCCGTCGCTCCCCCCGGAAATTCAGATAATTAAACGCGACGCCATCGACTGTGCCGCCGCCAACGTCGAAATAAACATAGATGCCCGGGACGGCTTCACGGGACATGACGAACGATTGCACCGCCGCAGCAATTTCCGGCACTGCATGAAAGTCCGTAACCTCGGCCACAAGGCGCTGTTGAGTAGCCCCATATGACGACAACGCCTGCTGGAGCGTTTCCGGCACCTGATCGTCCTTGACCCACAGCCAGGCGACGCCAAGCACTTCTTCAAACGTCGCAAGTGCTTGTGAATCGTAGTGCTCAACAGGGACACCCACATTGGCCGACCAGGCCGCGCCGCGATTCTTCAGCCTGTCTGCCTCGTGGACGGCAAGCCATTGCTGGCTGCGGTGGATCACCGTCGCAAGAAACCACGCGGCAAGCGCCCCGACGGATTCGGCTTTGTTCAGGTCGATGCCCTCGAACGTGGGCAGGCGTTCGCCGATCGGCCCACCCGCAAGGCGCATCTTTAGGTAAGGAACAATGACGGTGGATCGCTTGCCGGAAACGCTGTCGCCAAGGAACAGCCGTCCATCGGAACCGATCGCGACAATGGAGGGTACAAGGGCTTCTTTGCCGCCCTTGCCGGCAGCAACAGTTCCCGATACCTCACTGCCGAGGTCGCGAAAGCAGACTTTCGTGAAGCTCGTTCCAAAATCTATGCCGAGATTGATCGCAAGCGGCCTTGCTTTGGGCACGCTTTGTGGCGGAATGACATTTGATGCGACTACCGCCGACTTGCCTTGCGTCTTGGCGGCTGTTGGAGCTTTGCCCGTACGGGCTCTTGCCCGGCTTACGGGCGCCTTCTCCGCAACGACAGGCGCGGCCTGCGCAGGAACGGGAGGCTCCGTAACGCCGGGCCGCTCGTCCTCTGATGCCGCGCTTACGTCCGGCTCGGAAGAGGATGGCGGAACTCCCGCCCTGCCAAACACGCGCTCGTGAAGCGATCTGAGCCTGTCACGCCAGCTTGCCATATCAGACAACCCTCACAACGCCCGCCGCAAGCGGGATCATGGTCGGATCGACCTGTTGCCGCCGTGAAACGCGATCCAGCTTGGTCTTCAACTGCTCCTCCTCTTTCCTGACGAGACCTTCCGTCATCGCAACGGGGCGCAGGTTCCCTTCCGCGCGAAACCGGGCGACGCGGGCTTTCAAGCCTTCGATGCGGCGGCTAGCGAGCTTTTCGGCGCTGGTGCGCTGCTGATCGCAGCGCACCTTGTTCTCCGCCTCAAAATCGGAAAGTCGCTCCGAAAATGCATCCCCCAGCGCTTCCTCGCATTCTACGGCTGCCTCGCAGATGATCTCGATGTCTGGGAGCACATTGATCGCGTTCGGCAGCTTCTCGCCCGCGCGCGAAGCAACGGTAATCAGCGCTTCGGCCTCCGAGGCTGAAAGCGTGCGACTGCTTCCCAGCGGCTTCACCCTGAAGGCAAGTGACTGATCGGATTTCAGGCCGTTGAATGACCAGCGATGGGCGCTGAATACATAGTCGCCTGGAGGCACGCCGGCATCCTGCGCCGGGACTTTTATCGCGGTAACGCGATGGAGCTGACTTTGGTCGTCCTCGTAGCTGAAGCGTATCCATTGTATGAGGGGATGGCTTGGCTCGATGAACTCCGCTTCGGCGGAAACCTCGTCGGCGCGGCGCGGGTCGAAAATGCAAAGGATCGGCCTGCCGCTTCGATGAAGCTGCGTTCTCGTCGATGGCCGTGCCTCCGATATGAAGTAACCCAGCGAGCGCCGCGCTTCCTCCGAGAGATTAATGCGCAAGGCATATTCCGCGCCCGCGACGGCCTCGAATTTGGTGCCGGGGAAATTGCGCGCGAAGAAGTCCTCAACGAGGGACTGTAGCTCGCTTGCGCTCAGCCATCTGCCCTTTTCGCGGCTATCGCTGATATGGTCGAGGATGTAGTCGGAAAACCCGACAAGGTTGACCGCCTCTTCCTCCAGGCGCTGCTGCTCCCGCTGCGTGTTGCAGATTGCCAGTTCCGCCTCGAAGGATTTTCGCTCGCGCTCCTCGTCCGTCAGGGTCGGATCGAGCAGATTGACGAGCAACTGCTCCGTCACTTCCCCGAGAATGTCTTCGAGATCGCCGATGCTCTCCCGGAACACGTTGATGCGATCATACAGCCTCATCAGGATGCGGTCTTCGATCGTGTTCTCGACCACCATGTTGATGATCGAGATGCGTTCCGCTTTCTGCCCCAGGCGGTCGAGGCGGCCGATGCGCTGCTCCACCCTCATCGGGTTCCAGGGAAGATCGTAGTTCACGATAAAGCGGCAGAACTGAAGGTCGATGCCCTCGCTTCCAACTTCGGAAGAGAGCAGGACTGACGGCCCGTCGGGTCGGGCGAAGGCGCGGATCAGATCGTCCTTGTCTTTACCCATATCCCCCATGATCAATGCTGCATTGATCCCGTCAGCCTTCAGACGGCGCGCCAGATATTTGAGGGTGCCGCGATAGAAGGCGAAGATGACGAACTTCTCGCGCGGGTTCCGTCTTAGCTCATTCGCAAGAAACTGCTGGAGCGCGCGGTACTTTTCATCGCCCTTTTCCAGCGCGCCCAGCTCGTGCTTGAGGCCCATGTCGGGCGGGACGTCATCGACCGAATCGTCGCCATCTTTATTGCCCGGCGGCTCTGAACGGAGTTGCGGCGAAATCCCGAAGTCTTCCCACAGGAGCTCTTCGATGAGGCCCTTGTCGCCCCAGCTTTCCAGCGCGCCGACTATCGAGCTCGCCATCTGCCGCTGCCGCGCGATCAACGAGAATAGCGACACGCCGGTTTTTCCCGCCGCTTCATCGCGCAGGCGGCTGGTGACATGGTCGTAGAGCTGCTTTTCGTCCGCGCTGAACCTGACGCTGAGAACCTGGGGTGCCCGCTCGACGCGGCGATCCAGAACTTCGCGCTTCCTGCTTCGGGTCATGTACTGGGAAAGGAGCGAGCGCGATTCCAGAAGCCGGAGAATCTCCACGCGCCGTTCGGCATCGGTGGCGTCATCGCGAAGATGCTCCTTGATGCGGGCAAGGACGGCGTCATTCTTGAAATAGTCGGACTTCTCCGCCTCGGAGATTGCCTTCAGCGCTGCGGGAACATCGGCCGGCTGCTGCCACAATGCCCTCTGCGCGCGCACGATACAGGAGTTCGCCGAAAGCATTTCCCCGAAAAGGTATGAATCGTAGAACTGATCGGGATCAATCAGACGCAGAAGCTGGTAAAGGTTGTCGCTGCCGATCTGGATCGGCGTTGCGGTCAGCAGCACAAAGTGATGCGATGCCTCTCGTAGCAGCCGGGCAAGCCGGTTGTTGGCGGTCGAGGGGTTCCTGAGATAGTGGGCCTCGTCGATAACGACGTGGTCGAAGAGGGCAAACTCCTCGCTGGCCGTGTTCTGGTCGAGAATGCGAGCAAATTGCGCCCTGACGCCGCCGACATTCTCATCGTCATAGTTCGCGGGGGGACGCAATCCTTCCAGACTGGTGATGTAGACGAATGACTCCGCGCTCCTGTAGCTGGCGATGTCCTTGACCCGTTCATAAAGGGTGCTCGCGGAAACGATTTCGCCGGTTATGTTGAAACGCTTGCGCAGATCCTCACGCCACTTCTCGCGCAACATGGCGGGACAGATGATCAGCAGCCGCCTAGCCGAATGACGGGCCTGTATCTCCTTCCAGATATACGTTGCTTCGATTGTTTTCCCGAGGCCGACTTCGTCGGCTATTAGCATCCGGCCGATCGGGGATTCGATAAACCGCATGACCGGCTTGAACTGGTGCGGATAGAAGTCCGTGTTGCTGGCTTCCATCGAATAGAAGACGTTGGTCAATTCACCTTTGATCTTCTCGAAGGTCAAAACCCGCCTGAGGTCGCTGGGGCCGCCGAATGAACCGCCCTCAAGCAGATCGAAAATCTGCACCTCCTCCGCGATGGGCTCCAGCAGCTCGTAGCGCTTGTATTGCTTTTCATTGGGGCCGAAATCCACTTCGACCAACAGGAAAGTGCCTGCCTTCTTAACCCTTCCGGTCGTTGTTCCCTGCCTGCCCGGATTATCGCGAAGCCGAACGCGCGTCCCGCTCGTTTCCGGGTTCCACCCAGCCAACTCTTCTTCGTGTATCACCCCCGGCATTGCCCCCCCCCTTCGCGCTTGGCGATCTACATCGGCAATTCGCTTTGCCTAGTTTTCCTCCAACTCGAATCACTAGACTAATCTATGGTCGCCCTCTTTGCCGCTTAGATCAATTTCATTACGATGGCCTTGCCCGTTTTTCCTCTTCGTCGACTATCCTTTTAACGATCTCGTAGTCCATCGACGCATTGCTGATCCGCGCGACCTCTGCCGCCACTTTCGCCCAGTGCAGGAAGGAGCGGCCGTCACCGGCAAATCGGGCCCGAGCTGCAGCCCGTTGCGCATCATAGTAGGCTGTTACGGGATCCCGTTCGACCAGTTGGCGGGCGTCATCCTGGAACAGCCGTCTCATTTGTCGCCGCCTTTCAATCCATGCTGTTACGTCAGACAATACCCCCATGATTCATCGCCCCGCCCTGATTCTTCTGATCGCTACTTTACTGCTTGCAGATCCGATTGCCGCAGCAACGGCAGCGACAATAACAGGCACCGCGAGAATTTCCGACGGCGACACCATTACAATAAAGGGCACGAGGATCCGGTTGAACGGCATCGATGCGCCGGAGACTGACCAAGTCTGTATCAACAAAGCCGAAAAAAACTACACTTGCGGGATCGCCGCCCGCGATGCGCTGGCTCGCCTGGTTCAGGGACGCTCGGTCACCTGCACGGGCAATGACATAGACCGCTATGGCCGACGCATCATGACCTGCTTTGTCGGCGAGACGGACATCAACGCCGCGATGGTAGCCGGCGGCTGGGCGCTCGCATTCAGGCGCTACTCGGATATCTATGTTGGCGAAGAAAAAGCCGCGCGCACAAAGCAGGCAGGTCTGTGGTCCGGCGCGTTCATTGCGCCGTGGGATTGGCGCCATCGCGGCCCGCAAACCGAGATTCTTGGCACCCTGTCAGTGCCGATCGATGCGCAGCAGCACCTCCTTCCACAACCCGCAGCATCTACGAGTCCAGTCACTGGCTGTCAGATCAAAGGCAACATCAGCCAAGACGGCACGCGGATCTATCACGTGCCGGGCCAGCAGGACTACGACAAGACCAGGATATCGGAGAGCAAGGGGGAGCGCTGGTTCTGCACCGAGGACGAGGCGCATGCGGCTGGGTGGCGCCGGGCGAGGAACTGATCGGCGACCAACCCGACGTCAATGCAGGGTCGGCGGCGGGAAACCGATGCCACTTTTCATCACCTGCCGACGTGCACGGGTGCAATCAAGCACGACGATGTTGATCTCCTTTTCAATGATCAACGTCAGCTCACGAACATGATTGAACGTTTGATCAAGATCGTCGGCCTTAGCTGATTTGCCGTCGTCCTTGGCCAGTTCACTGATGCCGGCCATCATCGCGCGGATTTCGCCGAGGGTATCGAGCGCAGAACTGGCTTTCCCCGGAAGGTCGATCCTGTCCTGGCCATTGAACAGCCCTTCGACGAAGCCATCCAGTTCCTGCCGGCGAAGCAGGGCGAGGTCACCAAGCTCCTGGCGGGTCGAACCAGTTATGGTCCGCGTCAGACGGAACGGGTCGGCGCGCTTCTGATGGCGGGTCAGGGAATTCCACAGACCGTTGATCAGGGCACCGATCAGCTCGTTGACGGCATCCATGCTCTCGAACTCTGGCAACTCGCCGCCCCAGAGATCCTTGACGATCTGCAATGGCTGTACAGGCACGGGCGTCGCGATGCTGCCAAGAAACCGGGTGCGAACCTCATGATAGGGCACCGGGCAGGAGTACTTCTCGAGCAGCCGTCGGATATGCTTTTCGTCCGCTGCTGGCGGTTTCGGCTTTTGTGTCATCCATGACCTCACCAATACTCTGGCATCCGCGCCAACGCACCGCAGCCAATCATTCTGTTTCAGTGAAGGCTGGCGGGGACGTGGTCAATCCCCCAGGGCTATCGGTCGTGAAATAGCGAACACGGGCCCCATCTGCTCCGCCCATGGCAGGTCTGCAACCGCAATCAGATCGTTGAGCGCCAACGCTGGCGGTATGCGGTGGACGAGCAGTTTCTCAAGAACCTCTGGTGACAAGTAGGCCAGCCGCATCATGCGGCTGACGAAGCGGTCAGTCACCTTCTCTGCGGTGGCGATATCGGCAATCGTCGACGCCTCGCCGCGCTCGAGCCTGCGCCGCCAGTTCCATGCGCGGGCGATGGCGCGTAGCACATGCGCATCCTGCGTCCGTGCCTTGGCGAGTCCATGGTCGGCCGGCGGCAGGATTTTCGGGCGCCCGTTCTTCTTGCGGACAGTGAGCGGGATCACCACACGGATGGTATTGTCCGTCATGCCGCGCTCCTTCCCGCCTGCGGTGCCATCATCTGGCGGGCGAGCGAGCCGATGCCGTCATGACGCAGGTCGACAGCGAGACCTGTCGAGCCAACCGTGATGCGCGCCACCAGCAGCTGGACGATGCGCGCCTGCTCGGCCGGAAACAGCGACGCCCACAAAGCATCGAACTCGCCAAGAGCGGCGATGACTGCCTTGGCGTCGACGTCCGGTATATCCAATTTCACCGCCGCGAGCGCCCGCGCTCGAACCTCGGGCGTTGCGATCATGCGTCGGATTTCATCGATGACGGCGCCCTCCACCATCCCTGCCGGAAGTCGCTGCGGCCCTGCCGCTTCCGTCGTCCGGCTCCGGATCAGGTCCATGGACGTATAGTAGCGATAGAGCTTGCTGCCCTTCCTGGTTGCCGTGGGCGTCATCGCCGAGCCGGTGTCGGTGAAGATCAGCCCCTTGAGCAGGGCCGGTGTCTGCGAGCGCGTATTTCCGGCGCGCTGGCGCGGACTGGTCTGCAGGATGGTGTGCACCTTGTCCCAGAGCGCACGGTCGATGATGGCCTCATGCTCGCCGGGATAGGATGTGCCCTTGTGCACCGCCTCGCCGATATAGACCCGGTTGTTGAGGAGCTTGTAGAGAAAGCCCTTGTCGATTGGCTTGCCGCGTCGTGTGCGCACGTTCTCGGCAGCCAGCGTCTTCGCCAGCACCGTGGCCGAACCGATACCGACGAACCGCTCGAAGATCATGCGAACGGTGGCGGCCTCTGATTCTTCGATCAGCAGCTTGCGGTTTTCGACCCGATAGCCGAGCGGCACGAAGCCACCCATCCACATGCCCTTCTTGCGAGAAGCTGCGAATTTGTCGCGAATGCGCTCGCCGATCACCTCGCGCTCGAACTGAGCGAAGGACAACAGGATGTTGAGCGTCAGACGTCCCATCGACGTCGTGGTGTTGAAAGACTGGGTGACCGATACGAACGTCACCTGATTGCGTTCAAAAATCTCGACCAGCTTGGAAAAGTCCATCAACGATCGCGACAGCCGGTCAATCTTGTAGACGACGATGACGTCGATCAGTCCGGCTTCGACATCAGCCAGCAGCCGCTGTAATGCAGGGCGCTCCAGCGTGCCGCCGGAGTGACCGCCATCGTCATAGCGTTCACGAATGGCAGCGAATCCTTCCGAGCGTTGGCTGGCGATATAGGCCTCACAGGACTCACGCTGGGCATCGAGCGAGTTGAACTCCATCTCGAGGCCTTCCTCGGAAGATTTGCGCGTGTAGATCGCGCAGCGCAAGCGGCGCTGGGGCTGTTGAATATTCATCGTTCACTCCTGCGCGCATCGCCAAGGCCAAAGAACCGGTAGCCATTCCAGTTGCTGCCGGTGATCGCGCGCGCAGCAGCCGATAGCGATTTGAACCGTCGTCCCTGCCACTCGAAACCATCGCCCAGCACGGTGACGGTATGTTCTGCGCCGTCCCATTCACGCACCAGCCTTGTGCCGACAACCGGATTGCGCGGGTCGGCGATGATCGCCTTGCTGCTGGATTTGCCGTCGACTTCGTCGGCAAGCAGATCCAGCATTTTGGCCGTCTGCCGGGACAGACCACCAAGCGCCAGCTCCTGGATGCGCCAGGAAAGTCGCAATTCCAGATTGCCGCGGCTGTTGTTCGGTGCCGGCGTATCAAACAACGCCTCCCACTCGACCTTCAGTTCCCTGACCGACATGCGCTTCAGCGCTGCCAGCCTGGCCAGCACCGGCGTGTCCGTTACGGCACTCTCGTGCTGTCGTTTCGGTCCGGGCCCCGCCCGTTTCGTCGCTTTCGATATCATTGCTCTCCAACTCGGTTGCTCGGTTTGCGACGACGAGCACGGCGTTTGAGAGCGAGAATGTCGAGGGAACTCTCTCTGCCGGTTGCAGATAAAGAACTGGACTGTTCGGCCAGGACACGCCTCAGCCCGGCGGCGAGGATCGCGCCGACTTCACCAAGCCGCTCATCGGCCGTCATGCGGTCGGGCGACAAGGGGTTCGGGGCGGAGGAAATGTTGTGCATGAGACCGTTCGCAATCAATCCTGATCAGAGAACGGTAGATGCAAAACCTGTAAATACAAGCGATTTCAATTGCTTGTCTGGTTGTCGCGAATTCATACGCATTGGATCGAAGCGCGCGCCGGTGGAAAAGTGCTGACGTCAGGCAAGAACCAGCCGACTCAGATCTCTCGGCCGAACCAGCGGATTCGTCCGATGATCCTGATCTCTTCGGCGGTGCGCTCATAGGGGCTGTAGAAGGTGTTGTCGGAAATGATCCGCACCTGCGGCGGCTCCGAATTCGGGATGTGCTCGAGGCGTTTGGCGACGAGCCCCATGCCGTCGAACAGCACGAAGATTCCCGGTGGGGTCGGCATGCAGCGCGCGAGGTCGACCAGCACGACATCTCCGTCGTGCAGGGTCGGCATCATGCTGTCGCCCTCGACATGCATGATGCGCAGGTTTGCCGGGTTCGCGCGCAGGCGATGCGTGATCCACGAGCTTTTAAAGTGGTAGGGCTCGCCGTTCTCCACTTCATCCGCAACGAGCTTGCCGCCACCCATCGATGCCGTCACCTCGACCGACGGAATAGCCACAAACGGGTCCGCCTCTTCCTGCAGGGCAGGCTCATCGCCCTCGATCATGCCCTTGCCATGCAGGAGCCAGTTGCGATCGACCTTGATGATCGCGGCAACCTTGTCGAGCTTTTCCAGGTTTGGCCGCTCAGAGCGTCCACGCATGATGTCGTAGACGAAGGACCTGTTGACGCGTGCCTGCTCAGCTACCTCGCGCGCGTTCAGCCCCAGCTGTTCGGCTCGGGCTCTCAGTCGTTCGGCAATCGTGTTGCTCATGGGTTTGGTCCGGTATGTGGATCTTGTGGATTAAAAAGGATTGATTCATCCGCGTCAAGCAAATAGAACATAATGAGAACAATTTTTGGGCGGGGGCGCACAGTATGGCGACCATCGAGAAGGATTATTTTGCACTGGAGGAGCTGGAAGAGCGCTGGGAAGTGCCGCAGCGGGATCTGGTGTACCTCGCCGAGAACGGCCTGCTAAAGGTATCGGTTCGCCTCTATGGCGCCCACCTCGAGCAAGGCAGCTATGAGGAGGTCGACGAGGGTCAATGGTGCAACATTCCCGATGATCAGTCCCCCTTCCATGGACTCCAAGACCTGCGCACCCATGATGCCTACAGGCTGTTTCACGAGGGAGCCCTCCGGATCGTTCACTTCGATGCCCCGAAGGATCGCTATTGTGTCGTGTTGCAGCCCGAGGAAGGGCTCCTGATCCGCAAGGACGAGCTGGTCGTCCGGCGCGAGGAGCGCGATCGCGCCGAAGCCAAGCACGGGCTCGGCGGCACGCGGCGGACGTCCGAGCTCATCTTCGAGCAACGGCACGATTTCAGCGAGATCATTCTCGGTGACCACACGTTCATGCTGGGGCAGATCCAGGCGCGCGTCGTGCGCATTCTTCATGATGCAGCCATGCGCGGATTTCCCTGGCAGCATGGCAAGGCAGTTCTGGCCGAAGCCGGCTCTTCCTGCACGCGCATGTCGGACCTGTTCAAGACGCAGCCGGAATGGCGCAAGCTGATCCAGTCCGATCGGCGCGGACGATATCGTCTCAATATCAGGTTCTCCTGATCTTCCTCTCAAGCCCGGTTCCGCCGCTTTTTCGCAATTCCATGCCGGCGCATCCGCCTGCCGTCCCCTTGCCCATCCCCCTCTGCGCGTAAGGAACGGTGATTCTGATCCCCTAACGATCCACTTTCGATCCCGACGACCCAGTTTTGGTCCTCTGCCATCCTCTCCGCAGGTTTTCTCAAACACCCATGGAGAACGAGATGGCTACCAGACACCTCTCCCAGATCGAGCTCGCTGCTCGCTGGAACATTTCACATCGCACGCTGGAACGCTGGCGCTGGACGGGCGAAGGCCCGCAATTCGTCAAACTCGGTGGCCGCGTTGTCTATCGCCTTGAAGATGTAGAGGCGTTTGAGGCGGAACAGATTCGCCAAAGCACCCCCGGTCGCCGCCATCAGGCATCGGCGTAGGGGTGGCAAACATGACACTTCCTATCATCACCATCGACGAACGGATGGCAGCACCGCGCAGTATCAAGGGCTGCATCTTCGGCAAGTCCGGCATCGGCAAGACGTCGCTGCTGTGGACGCTTGATCCCGCCACCACACTGTTCATGGATCTGGAAGCCGGTGATCTCGCCATCGAGGGCTGGGCCGGCAATACGATCCGTCCGCACACTTGGGATGAATGCCGCGACTTCGCAGTTTTCATTGGCGGCCCCAATCCGGCGCTGCGCGACGATCAGGCCTATAGTCAGGCGCATTTTGATGCGGTCGTCGCCGGGCTCGGTGATCCGAGCCAGCTCGATCGCTACAAGACAGTCTTCATCGACTCGATCACGGTTGCCGGTCGGCTCTGCTTCCAGTGGGCCAAGGGTCAGCCGGAGGCGTTCTCCGACAAGACCGGCAAGCCCGACATTCGCGGCGCCTACGGCCTGCATGGCCGCGAGATGATCGCCTGGCTGACGCATCTGCAGCACACGCGCTCGAAGAACATCTGGTTCGTCGGCATCCTCGACGAGAAGCTCGACGACTTCAATCGCAAGCTGTTCGTGCCGCAGATCGACGGCGCCAAGACCGGCCTCGAACTGCCCGGCATCGTCGATGAAGTCATCAGCATGGTCGAGCTGAAGGACGATCAGGGCGAGCCCTACCGCGCCTTCATCTGCCAGACGCTGAACCCGTTCGGCTTTCCCGCAAAGGACCGCTCCGGCCGGCTCGACATGATCGAACAGCCCGATCTTGGCCGGCTGATGGACAAGATCCGCAATGCCGCGCGCCAGGCCTTTGCCGCGCCCTCGGCGACCACCCCTTCCCAAACCTCCTCCACCACAGCTCAAGAACAAGGAGCCTGACCCATGTCGGCATGGAACGATTTCAACGACGCGCAGACCANTTATGCCACGCGCGGCTCGACCGGCGCCGTCTATCTCAATGGCGAATTCACCATCTTGGAAGGTCCGTATGCCCGCCGCAAGATCTTCACGCTGATCGGCCTTTACAGCCCCAAGGGTCCCGATTGGGCCAATATGGGTCGGGCTTTTGTCCGGGGCATGCTCAACTCCGCCCGCGGCCTTTCCGACAAGGACCAGAGCGAGGCAGCACAGGTCGCACGCCGCATCTCGGGCTTTGCCGATCTCGATGGCCTGGAGTTCGTCGCTCGCATCGACATTGGCACGGATGCCAATGGTGACGACAAAAACGAAGTCCGTGCTGCCGTGACGCCCGACCACAAGGACTATGCCGCAATCATGGGCATGGTCCGGGCTGGGCAGCAGACCAGTGCGGCACAGGCTGGCTCGCCGCAGGGCAATGCCTATGCCGAGGCCAGGCAGCAGAGCACGGCGCCCTCGGCGCGCCCGTCATGGGCACAATAGAGCGAGGGTCCGGCCATGTTGCTTCGTCCCCGCCAGAAACTCTTTGTCGAGCGTAGCCTGTCTGCGCTCGACACCCACGCCAATACGCTCGGCGTTGCGCCGACCGGCGCCGGCAAGACCATCATGTTGTCGGCCGTCGCCGGGAAGATGATCGGCGATACGGACGCAAAGGCGGCTGTGCTCGCCCATCGTGATGAACTGACCGCACAGAACCGGGACAAGTTCGCCCGGGTCAACCCCGACATCACCACCTCGGTTGTCGATGCCAGTGACAAATCCTGGAACGGCCATGTCACCTTCGCCATGGTGCAGACTTTATCGCGCAGCACCAATCTTTCCGCCATGCCGGCGCTCGATCTGCTGGTCATCGACGAGGCGCATCACGCCACCGCCGACAGCTACCGGCGCATTATCGATCAGGCACTGAAGGCCAATCCGTCCTGCCGCATCTTCGGTGTCACAGCGACGCCCAACCGTGGCGACCGCAAGGGCCTACGCGAGGTTTTCTCAAATGTCGCCGATCAGATCCGCATCGGCGAGTTGATCCGTTCCGGCCATCTGGTGCCGCCCCGGACCTTTGTCATCGACGTCGGCGTCAAGGACGAACTGGCCAGGGTGCGCAAGACCGCCAGCGATTTCGACATGGGTGAGGTCGAGCGCATCATGAACTGCGCGCCGGTCACCGATGCGGTCGTCAAGCACTGGAAGGACAAGGCCGCCGATCGGCAGAGTGTGGTGTTTTGCTCGACCGTCGATCATGCGCGCGGCGTCACCGATGCGTTCAACGCTGCCGGCATCACCGCCGGTCTGGTCCATGGCGAGATGGGAGATGGCGAGCGCAGGGCGGTGCTTACAGCCTATGCCGCGGGTGAATTGCAGGTTGTCGTCAATGTTGCCGTGCTGACCGAAGGTTGGGATCATCCGCCGACTTCCTGCGTAGTGTTGCTGCGTCCGAGCTCCTTCAAATCGACAATGATCCAGATGGTCGGGCGGGGCTTGAGGACCGTCGATCCCAACGAGCATCCGGGCGTCATCAAGACCGACTGCATCGTGCTCGATTTTGGCACCTCGAGCCTGATGCACGGCTCGCTTGAGCAAGAGGTCGATCTCGTCGGCGTTGATGCTTCCGGCGATGCACCGACCAAATGCTGCCCGCAATGCGAGAGTGATATCCCAATCGGCTGTCAGGAATGCCCGCTTTGCGGTTTTGTCTTCGACAGCATCGGCGACGACGGCGGCAATGTTCCGCTCGGCGATTTCGTCATGTCGGAGATCGATCTCCTCAAGCGCTCCAGCTTCCAGTGGTGTGACCTGTTCGGTGACGATGCAGCACTGATGGCCAACGGTTTCTCCGCATGGGCCGGTGTCTTCTTCCTGAATGGCCGCTGGTATGCGGCTGGCGGCGCCAAGGGGCTCGAACCGCGCTTGCTGGCGATCGGTGAGCGCATGGTGTGCCTCGCCGCCGCCGACGACTGGCTGAACGAGCACGAATCCGATGAGAGCGCCCACAAGACCAGGCGCTGGCTGTCGCAGCCGCCCACCGACCGGCAGCTGGCGTACCTTCCGGCCGACTACCGGCACGATTTCGGGCTGACCCGCTATCAGGCATCCGCTCTTCTGTCCTTCCAGTTCAACCGCAATGCCATCCGCAGCCTAGTTTTCGGTGCGGACGGACAGGATCTGGCGAGGGCTGCGTGATGATCGATCCGACCAAAGCTGAGCAGGCAGCGATCCGCAGCGCAATGAAGCCGGTCGCCGAGATCATGGAGGAGATCGGCTGGCAGACCCGGCTTGCCGATCTTTCCGAACAGCAGGTGCTGACCCT
>NZ_JBHSEL010000035.1:0-51608 GCF_042653845.1 Daeguia caeni
TTCTTCTGCGGCATTCCAACGTCCTCCTACGGCTCAATAGTTTACTTCAGGGAGGACCACTTTTCAGGGGGCAGACCAGTTTCAGCCCGCCTGACACGCTTTCCGCTACCCTTAGGCACAACCATGCTGCCAGTTTTGTCAGGACATGCTTTCCATGCGCATTTTCATGCAAGCCAGGGGCGCGCATTCTCAACGCAATATCAGAAGCTCATGATGGTGATATCCAGATGATCGACGCCTCGCCGATCCGCGTCCATCAACATGCGGGCAACGGTCAAAAAGACGAGCGATCCGGTTGCATGGTTCGTTCGCGCAGCGGGTTGACGACCAAAATCCATGCGCTTGCCGATGCTGATAGCTGCCCGATTCATCTGAAGCTGACTGCTGGGCAAGCCCATGACGGGCGTTCGGCAGCCAATATGGCAGCCAATATGTTTGAGACGTTCAGGCCTGGCAGATATTATTGGCAGATCGTGCTTACGACAGCGATAGTTTACACCAAAGCCGCAAAGAATGAGGAGCATGGGGCTGCATTCGCCCCATGCCAAATCGTGTGAATGTCCCAGCCTTCAGTCCATGGCTTTATAAACAGTGTAACACCGCCGAAAGGTGCTTCAATAAACTCAAACCTTCCGAGCCATCGCAACTAGATACGACAAACGGGACGACAATTCCTTGCATCTATCCAGCTTGCTTCAATTCGTATTTGGCTCAGGTCTTATGAGGGGGCACCTAATGGACATGGGCCAAGACCGTATTCGCCCTTTACCCGTCATCCAAGCGAGCGCAACAGCACCCTCTCGGCCCTTGGCTTGAGACCACCAACGCCGAGTCCACCAGTGTCGTGAGCCCGCGTCACCAATACTGTCTCGCCCATTTACACGGCCCCGCCTGCAAACCACTGTACCCGCCCCTTTTCGGAGAAAACCTCCGGCCATGGAATGGCTGTTGTCAAAAACTTCATTTGACTTGAAAAAGCTCTAATGCAATTAATTTGCAATTGCGATAAGAGGTGAAGCATGACAAGTGATGGAACAGACGTAACGGCAGACAGGAATTTCGAGGGCTGGCGCCGTGAACGCGGCGAAGCCTCCATGTCTGATGTTCATGCCTCTGTCGCCGTCACCCGCTCCCGTTCGGCCTTTCGTCGGGCGCTTGCCTTTTTTGGCCCCGGCTATCTGGTTGCCGTCGGCTATATGGATCCCGGCAACTGGGCGACATCGCTGGCAGGTGGCTCGCGCTTTGGCTATGCGTTGTTGTCGGTCGTTCTGATTTCAAACATCATGGCCGTGCTGTTGCAGGCGCTGTGTGCCCGGCTTGCCATTGCCACGGGGCGTGATCTGGCGCAGGCCTGTCGCGATGCCTACCCACGTTTTCTTGCCTGGCCGCTCTGGCTTCTGGCTGAACTGGCCATCTGTGCCACCGACCTTGCCGAGGTGATCGGCACGGCCATTGGCCTTAATCTATTGTTTGGCATTCCGCTGGAACTGGGCGTCATCATCACCGCAACCGATGTGCTTCTGGTACTCTATTTGCAAAACAAGGGTTTTCGCAAAATCGAGGCCTTCATCATTGCGCTTCTGGGCGTCATTGCCTGGTGCTTCCTGATCCAGATCCTGATGGCCCGGCCAGATTGGGGTGCAGTCATTCGCGGCTTTGCGCCCACAACCGAAATCGTCAACAATCCGGACATGCTTTATATTGCGCTTGGCATTATCGGCGCGACGGTCATGCCGCATAATCTTTATCTGCATTCCGGTGTGGTTCAGACCCGCGCCTATGGCCATACAACGTCGGAAAAGCGCGAGGCCATCCGCTTTGCCTCGCTTGATTCCACCATCGCGCTGACCCTCGCCCTGCTCGTCAATGCATCCATTCTGATCCTTGCCGGCGCCAGTTTCAATGCAACCGGCCATACCAGCGTGGAAGATCTGGACAAGGCCCATATGCTGCTCAACCCGCTGCTTGGCTCGGCACTTGCCCCGACGCTCTTTGCCATTGCGCTTCTGTGCTGCGGCCTGAATTCCACCATTACCGCCACCATGGCAGGCCAGATTGTCATGGAAGGTTTTATCGATATCCGCCTGAAGCCATGGCTGCGCCGCGCGCTCACCCGCTTTGTCGCCATCATTCCGGCAGCCATTGTCACCCTTCTTTATGGCTCGGAGGGCACAACCCAATTGCTGATCTTTTCGCAGGTGATCCTGAGCCTGCAACTGCCCTTTGCGGTCGTTCCTCTGGTCATGTTCACGGCTGACAGGAAGAAGATGGGCGCGCTGGTTGCCCCACGCTGGATCAGCGTCATTGCCGCACTGATTGCAATGCTGATGATCGTGCTCAATCTCAAGCTGATCATTGATGTGTTTTCAGGCAGCGCCTGACCACAATGCCCGCCCACCGGACGGAATCGTCAGCCGGTCTGTAAGCCGGGTTCTGTATGGCCGGGCTTTCGGCCCGGCGTGGCAGCCATTCATCTGGGACGGATGTCACCACCCGCCTCTTGCAACCCACCCGGACGACTGATCTGGAAATCGATTGCCAATCCTTGCGGATCGACGCGCCGTCCCTATTCGGTCTTGCTCCCGGTGGGGTTTACCGTGCCGTCCCCATTGCTGGCGACGCGGTGGGCTCTTACCCCACCCTTTCACCCTTACCCCGTCATCCATGATGTTGCCTGCGACAACACAATGAAAGACGGGGCGGTCTGCTTTCTGTGGCACTGTCCCTGGGGTCACCCCCGCCGGGTGTTACCCGGCACCGTATTTCCATGGAGCCCGGACTTTCCTCACCTGCCACCTTTCGGCATATGACAGGCGCGGCTGCCCGACCGACTGACAGCTGCGCATATAGCACGATCTGCCACAAGAAAAACCCGTTTTCCGCGCAAACCAGACACAAAAAGCCGGCGGCCATCGGCCACCGGCTTTCCTGCACTGGCATTCAAAACCTCACGCGAATGCCCATGCAAATCGCAAGGCGCAGCACACCTCTCCCAAACTGGCCCCGTCTTCGGGACAAGACACAAGCCAAACCAATCAGATAGCTATTGCTTGCGAATGCGCGCCAGTCCTGCAACAGGCCATGCGGCCATTACATCAACTGCATATAGAGCTTGACCTGGCTGCAATATTTTGCCGAAATCGGATTCATGCGCTTGGCGCCATGGCCCGCATTATATTTCAGGATCGTACCGCATGTGCTGCCATCGCTCAGCTTCTGCGCCATGGCGAGATATTTCATGCCGTACTGGATATTGGTGGCCGGTTCATACAGGCCCCGGGCCGTGCCCGTATAGCCCATATAGCGTGCGGTCTCCAACTTGATCTGCATCAGGCCGATTTCACCCGCCTTGCCACGGATATTCGGCTGGAAATTGCTTTCATGACGCACAACGGCATGTGCCAGCGCAGGAGAAACGCCATAGACATTCGCATAATGCGTAATCAGACTGCTATAGGCATTGTCGGTCAGGCTCTTTGCCGCTTTCTTGCGCACTGCTTTTGCCTTGCCTGCCTTCAGGGCCGCACGCGAAGCGGGTACACTGCTATATGCAATCTTTTTGACAAATGAAGTCGATGCAGCCTTTTTGTTTTTCTGCTTCGTTTTGTGATGGCTGACAAAATTAGCACTATCGGCCCGTGGCGCACTCATCGCCGGATTGAGACCAAAAGAAACCAATGCGCCAATCAGGGCGCCCACAAAAACAAATTTAAATTTCATTATTCTACCGTTCTGGAAGTTCTCTATACTGGAGAAAGCCGCTACAGACAGGGCTTCTCGTTCCTGATTTCTCCCACCGGAAGACTGACGCGAGCGCCAAGACAAACCCGTCCTGTCACATCCGAGATGTGCAGTCTGACAGGATTATCCGCTGGGACCGGCATCTGTATGGCGGTGAAATGCAGCCGAAGATTGTTCTCAAAATAAAATAATATTACAACTTGTAATATGCACACGTTCCGCAATATAGCGCAAAAGGCGAGATCAAGATCCGCCATGCCTTGCAAAAAGCTGAATCAAAACACATTTTCCGCCGGCATGACCGTACGGCTGTCGCGCAAAAACCGTCAGCTGATAACATTCGGGATGGACGAATTAAGCCGATACAGCGTGTCAATGGTCGAAACATCCGCCACGCCATCCACCTTGGCAGGCCGGAAATGCCGCTGAAATGCCTTAATCACGATCTCGGTTGCCTCATCAAAGACACCGTTGATCGCAATGCCATAGCCATAAAGGGCAAGCATGGATTGCAGGGCTTCCACCGGCTGGCCCTGATCGCCGCGTGCAAAGAACCGCCCGCCGCAAATCGGTGTCGGCACGACATAATGGCCAACCCCGGCGGCATGCAGCCTATCCCATGGAAAGCTTTCACCCGGATCGGTCTTGCGCGCCGGCGCGATATCGGAATGGGCCAGAACATGTTCCGGGCGAATGCCATGGCGCGCGCAGATATCCTGGCACAGCGCAATTACCGCCTCGATCTGCGCATCCTTGAAGGGTGGATAGCCTTCAAGCTCGCCCGGATTGACGATCTCGATACCGATGGAAGCGGAGTTGAGATCCTCCTCGCCCTTCCAGAAGCTTACACCGGCATGCCATGCCCGCGCCTTTTCCGACACCATCTGCACAACCCGTCCATCCTCATGGACGAGATAATGCACCGAAACCTGACGTTCCGGGCTTTTGAGAATTTCGAGCGCCTCTTCGGCAGTTGGCAGGCCCGTATAATGCAGGATCAGGAATTTCGGTGTCTTGCCATCACGGCGCATACCAAAATTCGGCGAGGGGTCAAGCAAAGCCCCTGCATGATCGGCCGTGGTCAGTGCCAGTGTGGCCAGTTCCCTGTCCTGCATCATCCCATTGCTCATGCTGCTTCGAGGTTCTTTTCGATTCTTGCCCAGGCCGCATTTATGGCAGCAAGACGCCTGTTGGCAATGGCTATGAATTCCGGCGGCAGGCCTTCCGCAATCAATCTGTCCGGATGATGCTCCTTGACCAGCGCGCGATAGCGGCTGCGTGCATCTGCAAGGCTCACGCCGCGTCGCAAGCCAAGCACCCGATAGGGATCATCCTGCCCCTGCTCGATATGGCGCATGGCGATCTGTTCAAACTTCTCCTCGTCAAAGCCAAAGATTTCCGCAACGCGCGCAAGAAATTCCAGTTCCTTTTCATGCACATGGCCATCAGCCTTGGCGATGTGGAACAGCCCGTCGAGAATGTCCTCCAGAAGATGGCAATCGGGCTGGCCGTCGCTGCACAGATTTGCCAGCTTGTGGGCATAGCCTTCAAAACCGGCAACATCCTGCTTGGCCAGATCATAAAGCCGCGCCACATGCGCCTCTTCCTCTGGCGGCACTTCAAAAATATCACGAAAGGCCCTGATCTCGTCCTGCGTGACGATACCGTCAGCCTTGGCCATTTTGGCCGACAAGGCAATCATGGCAATGGAAAAGGCAACCTGACGGCGCGTCTTCACATCGCCTTCAAACACCGTACGTACGGCCTCGATGACGGCTGAAATGGCGTTGGTCGCCACGGAGGTGATAAAGTCACCTATTCTGACCCAAATAGACATGAATCACTTGTACAGAATTCATGTCCTTCTGCAAACAAAACGATGCTGACAATCTTTCCAGACATGCACGCGGCTGCTGAAGGCCCGCTTCTGTTGCAGCTCCAGGAAAATGGGAACCGGTTTTCCGCCCGGGAGCTGCACGGAGAAATAAGGCTGCTCCAAAAGCGAAACCTTTCCGTCTGGATGCTGGGAAACAGCATCGGAACAGTTTCAGCGTTTCCGTAAGAATCTGGATTGCGCTAATTGCTCAATGCCCGTTCAGCGGCATTCGCCGCGGCCATGGCCGCATTTTCGGCCTGTTCGGCGCTCTGGCCCACGGCAAGAGCCGCAGCACGCGCATTGGCGCGGGCGCGCTCTATGGCAGCCGCCTTTTCGGCCGCGCTCATCACGCCAGCTTTTTCCCGCAGCGTCGTGACAAGATCAGGTCCATTCCCGTCCCCGGCTGCAGGCGCAGCCGGCTCTGTCACCTGGACGGGTGTCTCCTTTGCGCCGGATGCATTGTCATCATTCTTGCCGCAGGCAGCAAGGCCAAGAAGGATCAGCGCGGATGCAAAGAAAAGAGAATTCCTGTTCATGGCAACAGACATAAACCTTATGAGTGCGGCTTTAAATTCCAAAAAATGTTGCTCCCTGATCGTCATGCAGAATCCACGCGCCCAATCTGGACATGGATAAGGGCCAACATTTGTCTCCATGTTAGCCCCAATTGTCTTACTTAATCATTGCCTGCCGGCGCGTTGTCAGCGTCTGACGCAGCCGTCGGGGATAATGTCGTCTTGGCAGGTGCTGTCGTTGCGGAAGCAGGCTGGAGTGCAGAACTGCCCTCATCCTTCTTCTCGTTACAGGCCACCAGACCAGGCCGCAAAACGGCAAGCGATGCGATACGTAATTTTCTCATCACGCTCATCCCTTACCCGCCCCATCAGAAAAAGCGCAGCTTGAATAAGCGTGTATCCTAATTTTCGAATAATATTCAATATAGCAGAAAGCATATGAAGATGCGTCGTCAATTGATTTAACAGTTTGAAACAAACAGTATTGCTTCCTATTCCTTATTGGCAGGACATTTGCAGTTACGGTCAAAATCCTTGCCAAAACAGCCGATAGCCCCCATCACTGGAAATGCCCACCAAATTGTTGGTCGCTAATGACCTGTTGAGACATATGGCGTAATCGTTGATCAACCGATTCGCGCATTTGGGTTTTCTGATGTATCGACTGGCCTGCCGCAGCCTCATCCTTGTTCTTGCCGCGCTGTTATCTGCTTGCACGACGGTGGATTATGATTTTTCCGATGTGAAGAAATCGGGCGCAGCCGCGCGGATTCCGCCGCCATCAGGTCCGGTCAAGGCACCGCGCTTTGGCGACACCGACCCGCATGAATGGAAAGGCCGCCATCCATGGCTTTATCCAATCCACGGCACGGATGTTTCGAAATATCAGACCAATGTTGACTGGCATCAGGCGCGCGCCAGCGGCATTTCCTTTGCCTTCATCAAGGCAACCGAAGGCGGTGACCGGGTTGATGACCGGTTCCTGGAACACTGGCACGGCACGCGCGCGGCCGGCATTCCGCGCGGAGCCTATCATTTCTATTATTTCTGCCGTCCGGCCATCGAACAGGCGCGCTGGTTCATCCGCAATGTCCCGCGCGATCCATCTGCCTTGCCGCCGGTTCTCGACATGGAATGGAACCCGCTTTCGCCGACCTGCAAATTGCGCCCGCATCCTGAGGTCGTGCGCAAGGAAATGCGCATCTTCCTGCAGGCAGTGGAAAAACATTACGGCAAGCGTCCGATCATCTATACCACGGTCGATTTCTTTGACGACAATGACCTGCGCCAGTTCAGCGACTATCCATTCTGGCTACGCTCCGTCGCCGGCCATCCGGACGAAAAATACGGGCCCCATCCCTGGACATTCTGGCAATATACCGGCACCGGCACGGTACCGGGCATCAGGGGCAATGCCGATATCAATGTCTTTGCCGGTGACCACAAGGCCTGGAAAAAGTGGCTGGAAAGCAACAAGGTGCGCTAAGCTCGGACCAAATTGGCGCATTAGCCCAAGTTTCGCTTCATTTCTGCCACGTGTTGCGGCAATAGAAATGAACCTTTTCCTGCAGGCGCAAATGCCTGTTGCCAACACGAGTTGATTTCTATGAAGCTTCTTGCTCCTGCTCTGGTTGCGGCATTTCTTGCCTCAACCGCTGTTTCAGTTGCACAGACTGCAGCCCCTGCCGAAGCCGCAGCCGCTCAGGATTCCGCCGCCCAAGCCCGGCCGGAATGCGGCACGGATTTTAATATCTGGCTGGAAAATCTTGCCAATGAAGCACGCGCGGCCGGTGTCAGCGACAAGGCGATTGCCGAACTGCACAAGGCGTCGATTGATGAAAAGGTTCTGGCACGCGATCGTAAGCAGACCGTGTTCAGCCTCACCTTCACGGAATTTTCCAAACGCCTGATTTCTGAAGCACGATTGAAGAAAGGCAAGGAAAACCTCGAAAAATACGCCGACATTTTCAGGAAGGTCGAGGAAACCTATGGTGTGCCGGGACCGGTTCTCGCCGCCTTCTGGGGGCTTGAAACCGATTTTGGCGCCATTCAGGGCGATTTCGACACGCTCAATGCACTTGTGACCCTGTCACATGACTGCCGCCGCCCGGAACTGTTTCGCCCACAGCTGATTGCCTTGCTCAAACTGTTCGATCAAGGCGTGGTCAATGCCAGCACCACCGGCGCATGGGCTGGTGAAATCGGCATGATGCAGCTTCTGCCGAAGGATTATCTGGAACGCGGCGTTGATGGCGATGGCGACGGCAAGGTTGACCTGAAGAATTCTGTCGCTGATGCCATGATGACGGCTGGGCGCATGTTGTCGGAACTGGGCTGGAAACGCGGCGAACCCTGGCTGGAACAGGTGCGCATCACCCGCGACCTGCCGTGGGAAGAAGCCATCCGCACCAACCGCAAGCCGGTTGCGCAATGGGTGGAATGGGGGGTCGAAGGCATCAACGGCCCGCTTGATACCAGCAAGGGCCAAGCCTCGCTGCTGCTGCCGCAAGGCCGCAAGGGCCCAGCCTTCCTTACCTATCCGAATTTCGACATCTATGTCGAATGGAACAAGTCGATCGTTTATGCGCTGACGGCAGCCTATTTCGCCACCCGCCTTGCCGGTGCGCCGGCACTTGAAGTCGGCAATCCCGATCCGGGCCTTTCCATCGAACAGATCAAGGAATTGCAGACCAGGCTTCAGGCCCGTGGCCATGAGATGGGCAAGATCGATGGCGTCCTGGGTGCTGCCACCCGTGATGCCGTGCGCGCCGAACAGCTCCGCCTTGGCATGCCAGCCGATTCATGGCCGACAGTGGAACTACTCAACAAGCTCTGATTGCAGGCGCGGCCTCCCGCGCCTTTTTCTTGCCCACCATTTCCCATGCTTCATCCACTGCTTGTCGTTTTGCCGGTCTTTGCCCTGATTTTCTCAGGCTGGGCGGCCTTTCGTCTGAATTTTCTGGGGCCAAATGCGGTTGCGGAATTGAACCGCTTTGTCGTTTATCTGGCTCTGCCGGCCCTGCTCTTTGACGTCATGGCCAATGCCAATGGCGCCGAACTCTGGCAACCGGGCTTTATCGCAGTCTTCACGCTCAGCAGTGCCATTGCCTTTGCCCTGCCCTTTCTCATCCGTGCGCGCGGACGCCTGCCGCTTGCCGATCAGGCACTTGACGGGCTAAACAGTGCCTATCCCAACAGTGGCTATATGGGACTGCCGCTGACGCTGATTGCCTTTGGCCCCGGCGTTCTGCCGGCAACCACAATTGCCATGATCATCACCGTCTGCGTGACCTTCGGCTTTGCCATTGTCCTGATCGAGATTTCCCGACAGACCGAAAGCCACCCCTTGCGAATTGCCTCCAAGGTTCTGATGTCGCTCATCCGCAACCCGCTTTTGTTAGCTCCGGCGCTTGGTGCCATTGCCTCTTTTGCAGGGCTTACCATTCCGGCACCGGCAGAAAAATTCCTGAAGATGCTGGGCGGTGCGGCATCTCCTTGCGCTCTTGTGGCACTCGGACTTTTCCTCGCCCGGCCACGCATGGTCGAACCCGGCAGCAGCCGCGCCATTGCCGTTCTGGTCTTTGCCAAGCTGATCGTCATGCCGGCCATCACCTGGCTGCTTGCGGTCTATGTCTTCGGCCTGCCGCCGCTCCTGGCCAATAGCGCGACCCTGCTTGCCGCCCTGCCAACCGGCACCGGCCCCTTCATGCTGGCCGAGCATTACCGGCGCGATGCGACAGTGACCTCCAACGTCATCCTGTTTTCGACGGTGCTGTCGATCATCACCCTATCGGCCTTTCTGGCGCTGCTGAACACCGCCGACTGATTCTCGCATGACACATTTCTGACTGAAAAATCGCCGGAATTGTTCAAAAACATGCCGGCAATTGTGGCGGAACCGGTACAAATGCATGGCGATTTCCTGGCGCGTCATCAAATGTGATCGGCCGGATGAAGCCAATTCATTCAATATTTTAGACCGCATGCAGGAGAAAATTTCCCCATTCACGCAACATTACAGAACGAAAGACGTTTTAACCGCGGCAATTTTATGTTTAAATTTTTCCGATCAGCGCGTGGATTCGGTTCCGCGCGCCCAGCAAGGAGACAGACCAATGGGACTTACACGATCCTTGAATGTCCTCATGATCTGTGCGGCGTTTGCGTTTGTTGCTGCAATGGTGGTCGGCATCATTCCGTAAGAACTCAAGCCACTGCAGGCAACAATTATCATTTCAGGGACGACTTGACCTGTCCGTAAGTGCAAGAATCAGTCCGGCTTTCAGAAAGCCGGACTTTTCATTTGCAGGCATTTATCTGAACAATCTTGAAACGCCCATCTGCGCATTGTCTTCAATGCGCAGATGGGCGTTTTGGCAAAATGGCTCAAGCTATTGTTTTTGCATCTTCTTTTTTCTCAGCCACGGCCTCTGTCTTCGGGCGGATGCCGATCATGTGGCAGATGGCAAAAGGCAGATCGGCCCGGTTCATGGTGTAGAAATGGAAATCCTGCACCCCGCGCTCGATCAGATCCATGACCTGTTCGGCCGCAATGGCCGCCGAGACAAGCTGATGCGTCTGCGGATCATTATCGAGCCCCTCAAAACGCTCGGCCATCCAGGCCGGAATATGCGTCGCGGAGCGCGCGCAGAAATTTTTCATCTGTTTGAAGCTGTGCACCGGCATGACGCCCGGGATGATCGGAATATAGACGCCCGCGCGCCGCACCCGTTCGACATAACGCTCATAGACATCATTATCGAAGAAGAACTGCGTGATGGCGCGCGTCGCCCCATTGTCCACCTTCCGCTTCAGCATATCGATATCAGTGGCAAAATCCGGACTTTCCGGGTGTTTTTCCGGATAGGCCGAGACGGTAATATCGAAATCGCCAATCCTGCGCAGGCCCTTGACCAGATCGGCGGCATTTTCATAGCCGCCCGGCGTTGGCACATATTTTTCGCCGATGCCGGCTGCCGGATCGCCGCGCAGGGCAACAAAACGCCGCACGCCCAGATCGGCAAACTGACGCGCCACGCGGTCGACTTCCTCGCGTGTTGCGTCAACACAGGTCAGATGCGCGGCGGGCGTGATACTGGTTTCCTTCAATATGCGCGCCACGGTGCGCGCCGTGCGCTCGCGCGTCGAGCCGCCCGCACCATAGGTCACGGAGACGAATTCGGGCTGCAGGGGTGCCAGCCGCGTTACGGTTTCCCAAAGACGCTGTTCCATTTCTTCCGTCTTGGGCGGAAAGAATTCGAACGACACCCGAATGGTCTGGCCGATATCAGGTCGGCGTGAAAGACCGTAGAAACCCATAAAAATGCTCCATTCTCACCAATTTCGTGCAAGCAGGCAGATATTCCGACCCACTTTGCGCATTCTGCGAGGCCTTGACCTCAAGATAATCAGGCCAGCACCGCCCCGGCATTTTCTTCCTCGGCCGGCCCTGCAATCAGCATACGCGGATCCTGCGCCAGCCAGAGCTTGACCGTCAGCCCGTCATCACCATTGGTGAATTTCGGTTCCAGCTCGACGGTCTTCACCGGCTCAAGGCCGGCATCCTTCATCCAGCCCAACATCTGTTCATCCGAAAAACCAAGTCGCAGATGGGCATGTTCCTCGCGCAGGAATTCAAGCTTGTGCGGGGCGAAATCGACAATCAACAACCGCCCGCCCGGACGCAATGCCCGCGCCGCCTCACGGATCGCAGCCTGCGGATCATCCAGGAAATGCAGCACCTGATGTATCGTCACCAGGTCAAAACGTTCGCGCTCCACCGGCAGCGCATAGACATCACCCTGGCGCACCTGTGCATTGGCAATGCCGGCAAGTTCCAGATTGGCACGTGCCACCGCCAGCATGTCGCGGTTGATGTCAATACCAAGACCCCGCTGATAAAGCGGCGCAAACAGCTCCAGCAGCCGCCCCGTACCCGTGCCGACATCCAGCATGGCCTGAAACGGACGATCACCCACAATGGCCTTCAGCGCCGTCTCAACCGCACTTTCCGAAACATGCAGCTTGCGGATTTCATCCCACGAGCCGGCATTGGCGCTGAAATAGGCAGCCGCCCGCTCCTGTCGGCTTGACTTGACCTGTGAAAGCCGCTCCAGATCGCGTTCGATCAGCGCATCCGCGCAATCCAGCCTGCCGAGTATGCCGCGCACAAGCGTGCCACAAACCGCATTGTCGGACAGCCGGAAATAAGCCCAGGCCCCTTCCTGATAACGATCGATCAGATCTGCTTCAGCAAGCAGTTTCAGATGACGCGAAACGCGTGGCTGCGACTGGCCAAGAATGGTCGTCAGGTCAGAAACGGTCAGATCGCCCTTTGAAAGCAGTGCAAGAATGCGCAGACGGCTTGGCTCTGCCACCGCCTTCAGCACATTTACCATCTGATCGAGCTGCATCCGCATATCGGCCATTCAATCACCTCTAAACATATAAAGATATGTTTATATAGGAATTAAACCAGATGCAAGCGATTTCTGCGCCTTCACACAGGAGAGGTCAGACAGGGATATTGACCCGATGGCACAAGCCTGACTTCCATACCGGCCAATACGGCCTGTAATATGATCAGAAGCGAAGAATGGGCGGGAGAATGATCATGAGCACGATGCGCCAGAAAGCGATAGGCAAGGCTTTGACGCTCTTGTTGCCGGGCGTGCCCTATGCGGATGCCGAGCCGATCCGGGCGGCTGCCCTTGCCCCGCACATGAAGACCCTGCCGCCATCAACCGCCGTCTGGCTTGCAACGGTTGCGCATATACGCCACCAGCACACGGATTATGATGCCCTGCGCGATGAAGGCTATGACAGGGAGTCGGCGCGTTTTTTCGTGCTTGATGCGATCAATGAGAAACTGACCGAATGGCGTGCGACCCGTCTGCTTGACCCGGAAGACGAAGAGTCGATGTCATAAGGCAGTTTCAGGAAAAGTGGATACCGGTATTCCGCCCAAAACTGAGAACCGGATAATATGCGAGAGCAATTCAGTCCTTGCGTGAAAACCTGAATTGCTCTCGCTAAGCTTGCCGCATTGCATGGCCCGGTGCGGTCATGCCGCCATGGAGCCTTGCGGCGAAAGCCGGCCAGTCGGTCAGTTAACCGAGCTGTGGCCCTGCAGATAGCCGTCTTTCCGAGAATCGGGCATGATCAGGCCGACGACGAAGACAAAGGCCATCATTGCGGTCACATACCAGAAGAAGCCGCTTTCCATGCCGGCCTGCTTGAACCACAACGCGACATATTCCGCCGTGCCACCGAACAGCGCATTGGCAATGGCATAGGAGAAGCCAACGCCCATGGCACGGACTTCAGCCGGAAACAGCTCGGCCTTCACGATACCGGCAATCGAGGTATACATGCTGACCAGCAGCAGGGCGAAGCTGATCAGGAAGAAAGCAGCCGTCGGGCTGGTCACGGAACCGATTGCCGTCATCAGTGGAACGGTTGCCAAGGCAAGCAGGCCGCCAAAACAGGTCATCATGATCTTTCGGCCAACCTTGTCGGACAGAGCGCCCAGCAAGGGCTGCAGCAGCATGAAGACCAGAAGCACGCCCGTCATGATTTCACTGGCGCTCGCCTTGCTCATGCCGGCCGTATTGACCAGATATTTCTGCATATAGGTCGTGAAGGTATAGAAGGACAGCGAACCGCCTGCCGTAAAGCCGGCGACGATCAGAAATGCCTTGCGATGATGCTTCCAGATATAGGCAAAGGTGCCCGAGCCCTTCTGCTTTCGGCTTTCCTCAGTCGTGGTCTCATGCAGCGTGCGGCGCAGATAAAGCGCGATGATGGCTGCAAAACCGCCGATGGCGAACGGAATGCGCCAGCCCCAGGCATGAAGCTGCTCGGAATCAAGGAAGAACTGCAGGATCACCAGAACCAGCACGGCCAGAAGCTGACCGCCAATCAGCGTCACATACTGGAAGGAAGAGAAGAAACCACGTCGGCCTGCAAGTGCAACCTCACTCATATAGGTCGCCGTCGTGCCATATTCGCCACCGACCGACAGCCCCTGCACAAGGCGCACCAGCAACAGCAGGATCGGTGCCAGCAGACCAGCCGTCTGATAGGTTGGCAGGATGGCAATGGCAAAGGAGCCAAAGCACATCATCGTCACCGAAATGAGCATGGATGTACGCCGTCCAAGCTGGTCGGCAATGCGGCCGAACAGCCAGCCACCAATCGGACGCATCAAGAAACCGGCCGCGAAAATGGCGGCGGCATTCAACAATTGCGTCGTCTGGTCTTCTGCCGGGAAAAACTGTGAAGCGAAATAAAGCGCGCCGAAGGAATAGACATAAAAGTCATACCATTCGACCAGATTGCCTGAAGCACTCGCTACAATTGCAAAAATACGGCGTCGTGTGTCATGCGCTTCATGCGCATGAACGCCACCACTTATGTCATCGACATGAGAATCGCTGATGTTCATGAAGTCTATCCAATACTGGGCGGCATAAAGACAGCCACCCTCGGGCCATGCAGCTCTTCGCATTTGCCAAGAATGCACGGCCAGGTTGAAATAACAATCAATCAAATTTTGCTAATATCACACGACAGGCCCCTAGCAAGCCTTTTGCCTATAACAAAATCGTGTCCTGCCGCATGATAACCAGTTTTCAATTGATGGTTATGCCTTTTGCGCCACGATGAAAATCCTCGGAAAACGCAACAGTACCTTCCTATCTATCGTCAGCGGATAATGCTCGGCAAGCCGCTCTTTATAGGCAGCCAAATAAGCATCCTGCTCATATTCATCCAGCCGATCCAGGAACGGACGAAGGCCCGTTCCCTTCACCCATTCGACAATGGCATCAAGGCCATCGAGCGGGTGATTGTAGATCGTATGCCAGATATCCACACGTGCTGCCTCGCCGATCAGCGCATCATGATAGGTGCCAACGGGCGGCAGCGGCGCCCGGCCTTCTCCGCCGATCTTGGCGGCAAATTGCGGCGAACGCGCCACCTGCAACATGGCCTGATGCGTTGGCTCTGCCATATTGTCAGGCATCTGGATGGCCAGAACCGCCCCCGGCCGCATCAGACGGAACAGGCGCTGCATCTCGCGCAAGTGGTCGGGGATCCATTGAAACACGGCATTGGAAAACAGGAGATCCGTCTCGGCATCCGGTTCGAACTGGCAGAGATCGCCGATCTCGAAATGAATGCAGGGCAGACGCTTGCGCGCTTTCTCGATCATGTCCGGCGATGTATCAAAACCCCAGACTTGCGCCGATGGCCAGCGATTGACCAGAAGCTCGGTCGAATTGCCCGGCCCGCAGCCAATATCCACAACCTTGCGCGGATTTCGCAAGGGAATGTTCATGACAAGATCACGCGCCGGACGACTGCGCTCATCCTCAAACTTCAGATATTGCTGTGCCGACCAGTCTTTCATCGTTTTCTCCCGCCAGTCAAAAAATATGGCCGGCGCTGAAACGCCCGCCAATGAATTCAAACCTCCATCAGGCACACGATCGGCTTCAGGCGCCGCAACCATGCCGGTGTCCGAAAACCGGAGCAGAGCGTGCAATGGGTATGTGAGCACCGGAAACGCGGAACGACACCATTTGCAGATCGCAGGAGCCCGAACATCTGGCACCTATCGCGTGAGCGGCTTGTAGGTCACGCGTTTTGGATTGACGCTGTCGGGCCCCAGGCGACGCACCTTGTCGGCTTCGTAATCGGCAAAATTGCCCTCGAACCATTCGACATGGCTGTCGCCTTCAAAAGCGAGGATGTGCGTTGCCAAACGGTCAAGGAACATGCGATCGTGGCTGATGATGACCGCGCAGCCGGCAAAGTTTTCCAGTGCTTCTTCCAGGGCACCCAGCGTTTCAGTATCAAGATCATTGGTCGGTTCGTCGAGCAGCAGGACATTGCCGCCAGACTTCAGCATCTTGGCCAGATGGACGCGGTTGCGCTGGCCGCCCGACAGATTGCCGACCTTCTGCTGCTGATCGCCGCCCTTGAAATTGAACGCACCGCAATAGGCGCGGCTATTCATTTCATATTTGCCAAGCTTGATCACATCATTGCCGCCGGAAATTTCTTCCCAGACCGTCTTGTTCGGATCAAGCGCGTCACGGCTCTGGTCCACATAGGAAAGCTGCACCGTCTCGCCGATGCGGATCGTGCCGGCATCCGGCTTTTCCTGACCGGTCAGCATCTTGAACAGGGTCGACTTGCCAGCACCGTTCGGACCGATCACACCGACAATGCCGCCGGCCGGCAGCTTGAAGCTCAGATTGTCGATCAGCAGGCGGTCACCAAACCCCTTGGACAGGTTTTCGACCTCGATCACGACCTGACCGAGGCGCTCGCCAACCGGAATGATGATCTGGGCTTCGCCCGGACGGCGTTCTTCCGCACTCTTGACCAGCTCGTCATAGGCCTTGATACGCGCCTTCGACTTGGCCTGGCGCGCCTTGGGGCTGGCCGAAATCCATTCGCGTTCGCGCGCCAGCGCCTTTTGGCGGGCAGCCTCTTCACGGCCTTCCTGCTCCATGCGCTTGGCCTTGGCTTCAAGATAGGCCGAATAATTGCCTTCATAAGGAATACCGCGACCACGATCGAGCTCAAGAATCCAGCCCGTCACATTGTCGAGGAAGTAACGGTCGTGGGTGATGATGAGAACCGCGCCCGGATATTCGCGCAGATGCTTTTCCAGCCATGCGGTCGTTTCCGCATCGAGATGGTTGGTCGGCTCGTCAAGCAGCAGCAGATCCGGCTTCGAAAGCAGCAGCCGGCACAACGCCACGCGGCGCTTTTCACCGCCCGAAAGCGTGGTCACATCCGCATTGCCCGGCGGGCAGCGCAGCGCTTCCATCGCCATTTCGACCTGGCTTTCCAGATCCCACAGATTCTGGCTGTCGATGATGTCCTGCAGCTTTGCGCCCTCTTCCGCCGTTTCGTCGGAATAGTTCATCATCAGTTCGTTGTAGCGGTCGAGGATGGCCTTCTTGTCGGCAACCCCTTCCATCACATTGCCAAGCACATCCTTGGTCGGATCAAGCTCCGGCTCCTGCGGAAGATAGCCACAGGTTGCCCCTTCGGCGAGCCAGGCCTCGCCGGTATATTCCTTATCGAGACCGGCCATGATCCTCAGCACGGTCGACTTACCCGCACCATTCGGGCCAAGAATACCGATCTTGGCATCGGGGTAGAACGAGAGATGGATATTCTCAAGAATCTTCTTGTTGCCATAGGCCTTGTTGAGGCCCGACATGTGATAAATGAACTGGCGTGCCATGAAGCGCGTCGTCTCCACAAGTTGAAAAGCGCAAAAAGACAGAAACTGCCTGCAATGCGCGGAATTTCGCTGGCCGCTATGTAAGCCAAATACCGGCGCGAAGCAAACGTGTTGAGGCACAAAAGATGATATCGGAGCAATCATCAAAACGAAACCGGGCGCGGATATTTCCGTCACCCGGTTTCCCCTCTGGCTACCGCTGTCGGGGTTCCTCGTC
Organism: Daeguia caeni; assembly: GCF_042653845.1. Lineage (NCBI taxonomy): Bacteria > Pseudomonadati > Pseudomonadota > Alphaproteobacteria > Hyphomicrobiales > Brucellaceae > Daeguia > Daeguia caeni. The sequence goes on from NZ_JBHSEL010000035.1 coordinate 17,616, forward strand.
CCTTCTGGCGGCCTGCAATCCCAAGACAGGTGAAGGACGTTCTTCTCGTTTCAGTTCCCTGTCCGCGCCTGTCGTCAACAACAGATTTGCGCAGCTTTGCGCGGTTTTCAAGTTAAATTTGCACAAAAAATGCGTTTGCCTAAAATTACTGCATTTTCACATAAATTGCCATTGTTTTGACCTGCAGCGCATCCATGATTGACTATTTGCGCATCATGAATCAGATACATCCATGTCGTTTGAACACCCCTTTTTCCTGCCCTTGCGCGATGGCTGCCGATTGCCTTGCCGGCATCTTGCCGCAGCCGGCAATCCGCGTGCCATAGTGCATATCTGTCATGGTTTGGCAGAGCATTCCGCACGCTATCAGGGCTTTGCCAAAACCCTGTCCGAAGCCGGCTATCACATATATGCCCATGACCATCGCGGCCATGGCCTGAATATTGGCCGCCACGCGCCGCGCGGACAGATCGCCCATAAGGACGGCCAGCGCATAGCCATTGATGACATTGTCGAACTCAACCGCCATGTCAGGCTTTCTCATCCGGACCTTCCCGTCATATTGTTCGGCCATTCCATGGGCGGGCTCATCGCGCTCAATTATGCACTTGATCACGCAGACACGATTGCAGCCCTTGCTGTCTGGAACGCCAGTTTCGGCCGCATGGCCGAACATATGCTGGCAATGAGCCTGCTTTATGCCGAACGCATGCTGAAAGGCTCGGATGTTCCAAGCCGCATCCTGCCCAAACTCACATTCCGCGCCTGGGGGGAGGCCATTGCGGGACATCGCACGCCATTCGACTGGCTGAGCCATGATCAGAAGGTGGTCGATGCCTATATGGCTGATCCGCTCTGCGGCTTTGACGCGAGTGTCTCGCTCTGGATGGATATTGTCCGCTGGATGAAGCGCGGATCAAATGACCGCAATTTCATGAAAATGCCAAGGAACCTGCCGATCAGCCTTGTCGGCGGCTCAGAAGATCCTGCAACCGAAGGTGGACGTGCCGTCAGCCGTCTCCATGCCCGCCTGCGCCGGATGGGTTTCAGCCGGGTACAATGCCAGATCCTGCCCGGCGCGCGGCATGAATGCCTGAACGAGCGCAATCATGCGGATATCACGCAGAATTTTTTGCGCTGGCTGCACGAAAATCTTTAATCCCCGTTTATCAGCCGATAAACAGTGGGATATATCATCGAACAGGATAAAATATAGACTTGCAATAAAATATGGACTTGCAAAATGTGGGTTGGTTTTTTTGCAATCAAACATTGATAAGATACGCGCCCCACGCTAGAGACCGGGCACTAGGAACAAAGGAACTGGTCGCTTGAAGACACCATTTATTTCCGTGGTCATTCCGTGTCGCAACGAGGCTGCAAATCTGGCATTCCTGCTGGATGAGGTCGACGCAGCCATGCAGGGCCGCGACTATGAAGTCATTGTCGTTGATGACGGCTCGACGGATTCAACCGGCGAGGTTCTGGCGCGCCGCATCAAGGCTGGCAGCCCTCTGCGCCATATCAGGCATGATCGTTCATCCGGTCAGAGTGCCGCCGTGCGCTCCGGTGTTTTTGCCGCCAGAGGCGACATCATTGTCACCATGGATGGCGACGGACAGAACGATCCGGCCTATCTGCCCCTCCTCGTGGATGCACTGGTTGCCGCCGGCCCGAAATTCGGCATTGCCGCCGGCCAGCGCCTGAAGCGCACGGACACCAGGCTGAAACAGCTTGCCTCGCGCTTTGCCAACAAGCTGCGCGGCGCCCTGCTGAAGGACAAGACACGCGATTCCGGCTGCGGCCTGAAGGCGCTTCATACCGAACTTTTCCGGCAATTGCCGTTCTTTGACGGCTGGCATCGTTATCTGCCTGCCCTTGCCCTGCGAGAAGGCTATGACGTGGTACATGTGGACGTGATCGACCGTGAACGCCGCCACGGCAAATCCAATTACGGTATTCTTGACCGTGGCTTGCGCGGCATTCTCGATCTTTACGGCGTCTGGTGGCTGCGCAAGCGCCGCAAGGTGGTGCCGCAGATAACGGAGATCAAGCATGACTGATCTTTTCTCCAGCTTCATGCAATGGCTGCATGAGGTCTTTGTCGCGCAATGGGATGGCTGGGTCATCCTCGGTTTTGTCGCACAGGCCTGCTTTACCATGCGCTTTGTCGTGCAATGGCTTGCCTCCGAAAGGGCCAAGCGCAGCGTCATGCCGGTTGCCTTCTGGTTTTTCTCGCTGATTGGCGGCGCATTACTGTTCATCTATGCGATCCAGCGCAAAGATCCGGTATTCATCGCTGGACAAGGCCTTGGCCTTTTGGTCTACATTCGCAATCTTGTGCTGATCGCCAATGAACGCAAGGCGCAGGCGGCCGGAAAATAGCCCGCCTGCCACAAGGGAGCGGATTTTCCATGGACAGATCTGTCGCATCCGACGGGCAAGCCAATCGCCTTTCGCCCATCCAGCTGGTTCTGCTCTTCCTTATCGCGCTGTTTGCCTTTGCCCCCGGCATTGCCTCCCTGCCGCCGACCGACCGTGACGAGTCGCGCTTCATTCAGGCAAGCCGGCAGATGGTCGAAAGCGGCGATTATGTCGATATCCGCTTTCAGGAGGCCTCCCGCTATAAAAAGCCGATCGGCATTTACTGGCTGCATTCTGCCGCAGTCAGCCTGACCGGCCATGATGGCACTGCGCCGGTCTGGGTCTATCGCGTGATTTCCGTACTGGGGGCATCAATCGCCGTCATCGGCACGGCATGGTGTGGCGCGCGCCTGTTTGGCCAGACTGCCGGCTTTGCTGCCGGCCTTGGCATGGCTGCCATATTGATGCTGGGCTTTGAAGGGCGCATTGCCAAGACAGACGCAACACTTCTGGCAACCGTCGTGACGGCACAGACAAGCCTTGGTCTCATCTGGCTGCAAAGCCAGAAAAAGCACGCAACCAGCCTGGGGCTGGCGCTGGTTTTCTGGATCGCCCAGGGCATAGGTATTCTGATCAAGGGGCCGATCACACCGCTCATCAGCCTGCTGACCATTGCCATGCTTGGACTGATTTTCAGGCAGATCACCTGGCTGAAACGCCTGCGCCCACTCATCGGCGTCCTCATTGCCGCCGCCATTGTCCTGCCATGGCTCATCCTCATTTCCATCAAGAGCGGTGGTGCCTTCTGGCAGGAAGCCGTCGGCAAGGATCTCGTTGGCAAGATCGGCTCCGGCCAGGAATCGCATGGCGCGCCACCCGGCTATTATGTACTGATTTTTTCGCTGTTCATCTGGCCTTTCCCGCGTCTTGCCGTGCGCGGCGGCCTGCGCGTACTGGAAGCTTTCCGCAGCGATCCACGTCTTGGTTTCCTGTTTGCCTGGTATGTACCATGGGCGGTGATGATCGAGCTCATCCCGACCAAACTGCCGCAATATGCCCTGCCCGCCTATCCTGCCCTCATCCTCGCCATGGCATGGGCACTGCAATCCGGCCTTGCCAGCCAGCCCTTCACGCAAAGGTGGAAAATCTGGTTTGACCGGCTCACCCTTCTGGGACAGATCATCGGCACGCTTGCCCTGGTCGTCCTTGCCCTCATCCTGCCCTTCTGGCTGGAAGGACGCGTGTCACCTGCCGGTCTTGCTGCTGCCGTGCTTGTCATTGCCGCCGGGATTCTTGCCAGCGGCACGGTCTGGCGTGATCGTCTGCTACGCGCCTATTATGCGGCCGCCGCCTGCGCCATTGCCGCCTTTGCCCTGCTGATGGGCCTTGTCCTGCCATCGGTGCAAACCGTCTGGCCAAGCGTCACGATCGCCAGAACATGGCAAGCCTATCGCCCCTGTGCCGATGCAGGACGCCTGATCGCCGTCGGCTATGCCGAGCCAAGTCTGGTCGTGCTGACCGGGACAAACACACTTCTGACTGATGCAGGGAATGCTGCGAACGCGCTGAAGGCTGATCCGGCCTGTTCGCTGGTCGTTGTCGATGACCGCGACCAGCAGGCCTTCATCGATGCAATGGGCGAAAAAATTGAGCCGGTCACGACCATGACCGGCATCAACTATAGCAAGGGCAGGAAGATCAGCCTGACGCTTTATCGCGTCATGCCCTGATCATTTCAGGCTGCGACCAACGCCGCGATAGTCAAGGCCGGTACCTTCAAGGTCTTCGCCCTTGTAGACATTGCGCAGGTCAATCAGCACATTGCCGTTCATCAATGAAGCAAGCCGCTTCAGATCCAGCGCACGATAGGCGTTCCACTCGGTCAGAAGTGCCACGACACCCGCCCCCGTTGCCGCCTCATAGGCCGAATTGCACCAGACAACGCCGGGCAGTGCCGCCTTGGCTGCCTCCATGGCTTCCGGGTCATGCGCACGCACGGTCAGGCCTGCCTTCTGCACGGCTGGAACAATGTCGAGTGCCGGCGATTCACGAATATCATCCGTATTCGGCTTGAAGGCGATGCCAAGGATTGCAACCGTATCCGTGCTGCTTTCGCGCGCGGCACTGACGATGCGCTCGGCCATGGCCTGCTTTCGTGCTTCATTGACCTCGATCACCTGCTCGATCAAGGTCTGCCGTGCGCCATAGCGCTTGCCCGTTGCCGCAAAGGCACGCGTATCCTTTGGAAAGCATGAGCCGCCAAAACCGGGGCCTGCATGCAGGAATTTCGAGCCAATGCGCTTGTCCATGCCGATGGCGCGTGCCACTTCCTGTACATTGCCGCCGGTCTTTTCGCACAGATCAGCCACTTCATTGATGAAGGTCACCTTCATCGCAAGGAAGGCATTCGCGGCATATTTGATGAGCTCGGCATTTTCGAGCGTGGTGATGACAAGCGGCGTCTCACGCAGGTAAAGCGGGCGATAAACGCGCTGCATCGCAGCCTTGCCGCGTTCATCCTCAACGCCAACCACAACGCGGTCTGGCCGCAGGAAATCCTCAATCGCCGACCCCTCGCGCAGGAATTCCGGATTGGAAACCATCGAGAACGGCACCCCCGGACGCGCCGCGGCAATGCGGTCGCGAATGCGCGCATTGGTACCGACAACCACGGTCGACTTGATCACCACGACCGCACCCGGCTTCATGGCAGCGGCAATCTCATCGGCCGCCGCCTCGATATATTGCAGATCCGCCTCGCCATCGCCTCGGCGCGACGGCGTGCCAACGGCGATGAAGATCACATCCGCATCCGCAACACTTGCGGCAAGGTCTGTGGTGAATTCCAGCCTGCCATCACGGATATTGCGCGCCATCAACTCGTCCAGGCCAGGCTCATAGATCGTTGCCTTGCCTGCCTTCAGTCGATCGATGATGGAGGGATTCTTGTCAACACAGGTAACGTGGAAACCGAAATCTGCAAAGCAAACGCCCGAGACTAGCCCCACATAACCCGTGCCAATCATTGCAAGTTTCATAAGACAAAGCCCTTCAGTTCAAAGCCACTGGTCATAATCCGAAACCAGCAGGTGAAGCGGCGGCTCATTCTCATCAACCGTCGCGAATCGACCGACCGGGTCGCGGAAAATATTGTCTATCAGATCATCGTTAACGGTCGAAACCTCGCCGATCAAGACATCCGCGCCCTCGCCCCAGAAGGCGTGCCAATTGCCGGGCAGAAGCGTCACGCTTTCACCGGGCGACAGCTTCAGATGCCCGCCAGCCTTCAGCGTCACCTGTCGACCATCGCTGACGACCGTCACATTACCTGTCTCGTCAATGCTGCCATCCGGCAATGAGTTGAACAGTTCCAGCACAAGCGTGCCGCCGCCGCGATTGATGATGTCTTCCGCCTTGACGACATGGCGGTGCATGGGCGCAAGCTGGTTCTTGCGCGAGATCATGATCTTTTCGGCATAGAGCATGCCTGAGCCGCGCTCCAGATCGGCCGCATCCCCATTGCGCACGGTAAACAGGAACAGGCCCGTCTCGGCAAAATTGCCCTGGCCATAATCGGTGATATCCCAGCCGAGCCGCGCCTTGCGGATTGCCGCCGCATCTGTCGTCACGCGCTGTTTCAACTCTTCCGGCGTCCAATAGGCAAAAGGCGGCAGCACATAACCGAATGAGCGGATAAAGGCATCACTCTCACGAATGATCTCGTTGATTTCAGATCGTTTCATCGCGGCGCGTCTCCTCTCATGACCAAAATCATCAGTCTGCTCTGGTAACCGTCTTTGGCTGGCAAACGCAATCCCATGAACGCAATAATGCCGGTTTTCGTTGTACGCCATGCCGTATATGCACGTGTCGTGTTTATGCGTTGTCCATGTCGCAAGGCAAAATGCGTTTTTGCCAGATCAGTGCTTGAATCAGGAAAAGGGAAGCTGAATCAGGCACTACGCCATTGAATGGGAGACGCGGTCATGAATATTCGCGACGAGATGCTGGGTCTGTTATCCGCACATGATCCGAATTTCAGCCTTGAACAGAAATTTTATACAGATCCTGCATATTTCCAGCTCGATCTGGAAAACATCTTCTACCGCGACTGGCTTTTCGTCGGCCATGATTGCGAACTGCCATTGACCGGTTCCTATATGACGGTTCAGATCGGCGCCTATCCGGTTGTGATCGTGCGCGACAAGGAAGGCAGGATTCGCGCCTTCCACAATACCTGCCGCCATCGCGGCTCGCGCATCTGCACGCAAGACAAGGGCAAGGTCAACCGCCTCGTCTGCCCCTATCACCAATGGGGCTATGAGCTGGATGGCAGCCTGCGCATTGCCCGTCAGGTCGGGCCGGATTTCAAGCCGGCAGACTGGGGTCTGAAGCCGGTGCATTGCGAGACTGTCGCCGGTTACATCTATATCTGCGTGGCCGATGAGGCGCCCGATTTCAATGCCTTCCGCGCAACCGTCGAACCATATCTTGCCCCGCACAATATCAAGGACGCCAAGGTCGCCTTTGAAAGCACGATCATTGAAAAGGGCAACTGGAAGCTCGTCTGGGAAAACAACCGCGAATGCTATCATTGCGCCGGCAACCATCCGGAACTGTGCCGCACCTATCCGGAAGCCCCGACCGCAACCGGCGTGCAGGGGGTCGAGGAAGACCCGGAAATGATCGCATTGTGGGAAAATTGCGAGGCCATCGGCCTGAAAGCCCGTTTCCAGATGGCAAAGGATGGGCGCTATCGCATCACCCGTATTCCGCTGCTCAATGATGCGGTAAGTTACACCATGTCCGGCAAGGCAGCGGTGAAAAAGCCGCTCAGCGATGCCGTGGCGGGCGATACCAATATCGGCGCCATGCTGCTCTTCAACTATCCCACGACATGGAACCACCTGATGTCGGATCATGCGATTTCCTTCCGCGTCCTGCCGATCAGCGCCGAAGAAACCATGCTCACCACCAAATGGCTGGTGCACAAGGATGCCGTCGAAGGCGTTGATTATGATCTGGAGGAACTGACCTATGTCTGGTTGCAGACCAATGATCAGGATAGACGCATCGTGGAAGAAAACGCCCTTGGCATTCGCTCGCCTGCCTATGAGCCGGGGCCCTATTCCGTGCAGCATGAAGGCGGCGTAATGCAATTTGTCGAATGGTACACCAATACGATGATACCGCGCCTCGGAGGCAAGACACAGAATCTGAGCCGCGTTGCCTGACTGGCAGCATGATTGTTTGACCGCCGGAGCATTTCTCATGACGATCCATGAAAGATGCTCCGGCTTTTCCTGCTGTCTCCCGGGGACAGGCCCTTTGGCAGACAGGTCTCTGTCTGGTTCAGAGCGAACGATCAGGCCTTCTTGAGAAATTCGGCGCGCAGCACCAGCCCCTTGACCTGTTTGGTATTGCATTCAACTTCCGCCGGATTGCCGGTCAGGCGAATGCCCTTGACCAGCGTGCCACGTTTCAGGGTCGTGGACGTGCCCTTGACCTTCAGGTCCTTGATGAGGGTAACGGAATCCCCATCCTTCAGTTCAGTGCCATTGCTGTCGCGGGTAATTTCGTCGCTCATCCTTGCCCCTGTCTGGTGATAAATGAAATCCAATGGAGCATCCCGCAGATATGGGAACGCTCCAGGCTCCTGTTCTGATACATATGCTTTCCGGGAGCGCTGCCGCCCCGGCTGACACGGGCCTCGTATCACCTCACGGCACATTTGACCAGCCGGGGGCAGAATGCGTCTGCCGGATCAGTTCTGCAATTCGCCATCCGGCATAACGACATAGATCAGCACGGCAATGATGGTGATGAAAAAACGGAAAGCTGATTCAATGCCGTTCCATGTCTGCGACATCCACATGCCGAACCATTCACCACCAACGGACATGAAGCCGACCTGCCAGACGAGAAAACCGATGGTCAGGCCCACAATGCCCCATTGCTTGGCGCCGTTGAACTCTACCGCGCGCCCTGACACATGCTTCAGCATGGCAATAGCGCCGATCCAGCACAGGATTGCCGTAAGCGTTTCAGCCGCAATGATCAGGATATAGGCGGCATGATGCAGCACAGGATTATCAATGGCACGATATTTGATCGTCGCATCCGGGAAGATCGTATCCATCATCAGCACATGCTGCACGAAGGCGAAATTTGTGCCGTAATCGGTGATGTTCCCGAAAGACACCAATGTTGCAAAAAAGGCGATTGCCGCCACAAAGGCGGTCTTGCTTAAACGTGTCACCAGCATTGTATCTCCCCTACCATTGTCCATGATCCGGTTCCGGCTGCATCCCCGTACAGTCCAGCCCATCCCCCATCTCGGCCTGCCCTGCCCGGCAAGGCCGGCTCGGAAATGGATAATAAGCAGTTCCAGGAAAAGTGGAAACCGGTTTTCCGTCCGGATCTGCGTGACGACAACAGGTTGGAACAATTCAGGGGTTCCGTGAAAATCTGGATTGTTCACAAGGCTAACCGATCGGCCTTTTCTCGATGCCACTCCTGCAACATGACAAAAAGGGCGACCCTGGAGGGCCGCCCTCAGAATTGCGAGGCAGAACTGGCAAGATATCAGGTGTCCCTGATTGCATCCTGCCAATGCGGATTTTGCTTGTTGTAGCGCAGCGAGGCCATGAAGGAGATACCAATCAGGGCCGCACCAATCAGCCCGGTGATGACCTCCGGAATATGCACCAGCGTCTGCACATACATAATCACTGCCAGCACCAGAATGGCATAGAAGGCGCCATGTTCCAGATAGCGGTACTGACCCAGCGTCTTGCGTTCCACCAGCATCAATGTCAGCGCACGCACATAGAAGGCACCGATGCCAAGGCCGATGGCAATGACAAACAGGTTGGTGGTGAGTGCAAAGGCACCGATCACGCCATCAAACGAGAAGCTGGCATCGAGCACTTCCAGATAGATGAAGGCGCCGAGACCACCGCGGCGCACCATGTCGATCTGTTCCTGCGTGGCGTCGAGCACCTCGCCCAAGCCTTCCACCGCAAGAAAGGTCAGAAGACCAAACAGGGCGGCAATGACGAATGTATGGGCATGAGCTTCGTCGATCAGATAGGAGAACAGCAGGATCATCGCCACAGCAATGGCAATCTCCACGCCCTGGATGGAGGCAAATTTCGACATGCGCGCTTCAATCGCCCGGATCCAGTGCACGTCCTTTTCAACGTCGAAGAAATATTTCATCCCGACCATCAACAGGAAGCTACCACCAAAGGCAGCAATGCCGGTATGGGATTCGGCAATCACCCGCGCATATTCATTGGGCTGCCAGATGGCGAGCTTCAAGGCCGACCACGGATCCGTCCACATGGCAATGGCGACAATGGCAAGCGGGAAGATGATGCGCATGCCAAAGACGGCAATAATGATACCCCAGGTCAGGAAGCGGTGCTGCCATTTCGGCGACATGTCGTTGAGAATGCGTGCATTGACGATGGCATTATCGAAGGAAAGGGAAATTTCCAGCACACTGAGAACGCCACATATGATGAAGACGGAGACCATGCCACTCACTGTGCCTGTAGTGCCATAGCCGAGCCAAAGCGCTCCGATTAACCCCAGAATTGTAAAGACAAAGGGCCAGACAAAATAACGTAGCGTGCTCATTGAAAACCATAATTCAGCTTGTTTGGGTACAGGCAAGTTCACGAGCATGAGCACGAACGCTCGCGCAGCCTGACCTGCCGTTTCCGGCATGTAGGAATTTCGTTTTCTCCGGACAAGGAAGGGAGCGCAAAAAAGTCGCTGATTCTCAACCAATCGTTACAATCAAGGCCCGATCACCCCGTGATGGATATGCAATTTGCACAGAGGCAACACCTGTCTGCAAAACACATGCCGCAGGAAATCCAGTATTTATTTCAGCGTTTTCATCCCATATTGCTTTTGCTGGATATTATTTTGATCCATTATTGGCGCCAGCTTCCACGCGCTGACAGACCACGGGTAACAAAGTGAAGAAGAATCATATTTCTCGACGCACATCCATCAAGACAGATGTAATGCGAAACTGCCTGCTGGCAGGCATTCTTCTAGCCGTTGGCACAGTCGCCACCCATGCCGCCGATGCAGTCATCGCACCACAGCCTGAAATTCAGGATCAACAGCGCTGGCATGTCATTTTCAGCCCCTATATCTGGGCAGCCTCGCTGAACGGCACGGCCGGCCTTTATGGTTATTCCACCGATGTCGACATTCCCTTTCGCGACACGCTGAAGAATCTTGATCTGACAGCCATGGGCAATATCGAAATCACCAATGGTGTTTTCGGCGCCTATTTTGATGGCCAATATACCAAGACCTCACAGGATGAGAGCCTGCTGGGCCATAAGCTGGGCCTTGATGTGGAAGCGACAAATCTGATCGGCGGTGTTTATTATCGCCTTTATGAGCAGAAGCTCGAAGGCACCACCACCTTTGGCAAACAGCGTGTTTTCGCCATTGAGCCAACCATTGGCCTGCGCTGGACAAGGCTTGAGGCAAAACTCAGTTCTGGCCCATACAGCATCACCCGCAAGGCAGAATGGCTGGATCCTTTCATCGGATCGCGCTTCTTCTACGACATCAATGACCGCTGGAACATTTTTGCCGAGGCCGATATTGGCGGCTTTGGTGCCGGCACGCGGCTGAGCGCCAATGGTCAGGCCTATCTTGGCTATCGCACATTCCTGTTCGATGTGCCGACTACCCTGCGCGTTGGCTACCGTGTGTTGTATCAGGACTACAAGAACGACAATATTGCTTCCAGATTCAAATATGACGTCACCCAGCATGGGCCTGTCGTCGGTCTGTCCATGCAGTTCTAAAGCAGTTCCTAGAAAGGTGGGAACCGTTTTCCCGCCCGGAACCTTTCTAAAGGCCCCGCCGAAGCGGGGTCTGTTTCATGGGGCCGGTGTTTCTACGGGCTTTGGCGCCTTGTGCCTGGACACGGTATAGAGCATGGATGAATCAATCTTGCCCACGCCCTGATATGGATTGGCATGGATGGCCAGGATCCATAAGGAAACAGACGCCGTGATGGCATAGACAATCAGGGCACGCCGGCCAGACTTTTCGCGGTCGGCATGAATCAGGCCGATGACTATCGAGGTGAGAATGGTCAAAGCCATCACCAGATACCACTTATAGGTATCCACGGATGTCGTACCCGCCGCCAGACGCAGATTGCGTGCATCCTGCAATTCATCGAAATCCTGGACAAGCTGGCTGGCCAGGGCACCCGGCAAATCCTGGCGTGCCAACCGGAACACTTCGCGCCGTATGTCAACCAGGGCACGCTCGACCGATGCGGCCGGCATGACATTGCTCAGCCTGCCCCATTCATCCTCAATGACCGCCTGGCGATACAGCGTGACAGCCTTTTGCAGCTCAGGCGCGTCAAGAACACCCGGCGATGCCGTGGCCAGAAGCCGTGAAATGGCAGATCGTTCCTGACTGGTCGCCTTGTCCGCATCCGCATTGACTGTCCAGATATCGGCTGCGGCAAAACCGAGTGACAATGCCCAGGCGGTGGCAACAATGGACACGATGACCGCGATCGGTATGGAACTCGGATCACGTCTGGCTTCAGCACCCAAAAAATAAATCACCAGATAACCGGCCAGGAAAAACACCACGCCCAGGCCAGCGAAAGCCAGAAACGCCTCTCCAATCGTCAGTTCGAAAATATAATTCATGCCTTGCCCGCCCGATTGCATGCATTGAGATATTCAAGAAACCAGATGTCAAATATCTGATGAATGCGGCCATGCCTATACGCGATTCAGCAAGGCTCATTCCAGTCTTTCCGAAAATAGATCCTATTTTTGCAGGCACCGATCAAGCATCCGTTCCCGCAGCTGGAACGGCCACAGTTGAGTCCAGGGATGACTGGATGCAAGCCGGTTCTGAAATGTCTTGGCAGAAGACGGTAAAATCAATGCGCCGTCCCGCCCGCAAGCGCAGCAATTGCGTCAATCCCATCCTGAAGCGAGGGCTTGAACCCATCCGGCGCATAGACCGCCAGAAACCGCAGGCCTCGCAGGCTGCGCACCGCATCAAGTTCGAATGATCCTGCGTGCGTGACGGCCTGCTGCAGGATTTTCCTGCTGCGCTGCGGCGTTGCTGGATTATTGATCGCAACCTGCCAGTTCAGCACTGCCTGTGACAGTTGCAGGATCGCGCGGCTGGTTGCAAGCGCCTTCATGTCCTCAGCCGAAAGCTTGTGCGAAAAATGCATGAACCGCAAGACCCGATGGAAAAAGCGGGCTTCCCAAAGATCGCGCTCGGCAGCGGTTTTCGTCCGCTTTGTCAGGGCGGCCAGATCATTCAGCATCATGCGCAGCACATGTTGCCTGCGGCTTTCCACATTGGCCGGATAAACCAGCGCATACATGCCCCAGGCAAGTGCAGGCGCGCTGACAACCGCAAACGACAGATAGATCGACTGTTCGAGGTTCGGCACATAGGGCACATGCGGCTGCGACAACAGCAGAAACACCATGTGAAAATCCATCGCAGCAACGAAGGTCAGGCTGTGGCCGTTCAACAGCACGCCAGCCAGAATGAACGGCATCATCATCAAAAGCTGCTGCAACTCGCTCTGCGCATAGGGCCAGAGCAGGATATGGCAGGCAAGAGCGGCAAGTGCTGCCATGCATTGTCCGGCAAAGACATGACGGATGATCCAGACCGGATTTTCAAAACCGGAAAAGACGCTGATCATGACCGAAAGGCCAAGCAACACATAAGCGCCCGACGCCCAGCCGCTCACAATCCAGAGCAGGCCAACTGCAAGCAGCGCAAAGGCCGCCCGCAGCCCTGCTTGCCGCGCGCCGATCCAGTCGCAATGCACAGCAGTCAACACAGCGCCATGCCTGCCATTGCCCGCATCATTTTGCGCTTCGGCATTGTTCAGCGCATCAAGGACCGCAACGATGCGCCGGAACACCCGCCCCGCTTCATCGACCTCTTCCAGCCTGCGCAGAAGCTGTTGCGCAGTCTTTACATCACCACGGTGAAGCGCATCGGAAGCCGACAACAAAACCTGCCTATCCTTATCCCTGTAGACGGGCGCATGCAGCAATAAAGGCACTGTCGCCAGCAGCAGACGGCGGGTTGCACGCACCTTGCGCCTTCCGCGCAAGGAACCGGCGCCATGCTGCTCCAGCATTTCATCAATCATTGCCAGCCGGTTCAAAAGCGAATTTGCGGCCTTGTCATCAAGGCCTTGCTGGGCATGTTTGCGCAATATGTCGCCAAGCAATTGCAAGCCTGGCTCGCGCATGACCTGCGCGTCACCAGCCTTGGAAAGGCAATAGCCAATGAGCGTTGCCACCACAACACCGGTCAGCACCGTCGCCATGCGATCAGCGCCAAGATGCCAGACATTATCCGGCTGGCCGGTCGCCAGAAGCGAAACCATGGCGGCACTGTAGCCCGCCAGAACATAGCCATAGGCCGCAAGTCCGCGCTGAAGATTGCTGCTCCAGGTACAGAAGCCGACCCAAAGTGCAAGACCGACAACCAGAAGCAAGGGCGAGGCCTGCACCAGCACCATGCCAACCAGCGTGCCGCAGACCGTGCCGACAAAGCGGAACAGGGATTTTTCCAGTAATTGCCCGCGCATGGGCTGCGAGGCAGCCCAGACCGACATGCCCGCCCATTGCGGATGTTCAAGCCCCATTGCCCATGCAATGATCAGGGCAAGACAGCAGCCAATAGCCGTGCGCATGGAAAAGCTGAGACGCGGCCCATCAAAACCGCCCGTGAACCGTTTGAACCACGTGGCTGATTTGTCCGACCCACTGTTTTGCATTCCATATCCAGACGTTGATGTGCACGGCCCTTCTGATCGAGGGTGCCTTGCGCCGATACAGCATTCGTCTAGCGACTGGCCAATCAAATTTTAGACAGCAGCATTCTCCGTGCCGTTCAGGGCTCAATGTGGATCAGATGCGAAAGCGACTTGCGGAATGAACAGGGCGCGCCTTGATGCGCAATGGCCAGCTTTACAAGCTGATAAGACTGAACATTATTTATATGATTTTATTGGATAATTTTGGCCAATGGTGGGCCCGGAGGGACTCGAACCCCCAACCAAGCGGTTATGAGCCGCCGGCTCTAACCAATTGAGCTACAGGCCCCACACGTTCCACGTAGCCTATACAAAGCCATCGCACAAGCTGTCAATTGCATCGGCTGCCGTAAAGAATACATATTCCCCAGACAAGAATACCCAACAGGCGCATCTCAATATTAAAATCGCTGCTTAATTGCATGAAGCCGCATAAAATATTGGATGCAACTGACAGGACAGTGCAGAACAGCACAAAAATGACCGTAACTTATCTGGCTCGGCCTTTCGGCCATTGCCTCGGATGACAGGAGATCTCATGAAACGCCGCATGACCCAACTGCTAGCCGCTTCCCTGTCCGCAGTCGTGCTTGCAGGCGCATTTGCTGTTTCAGCCCATGCAGCTGAGGACACGATGTCGGCCAAACCAGGGCGCATTGCCGTAACCGGCGAAGGCAGCAATACCGCAGCTCCCGACATGGCCATTCTCAATCTCACCGTCCTGCGCGAAGCCAAGACCGCGCGTGAAGCCATGACGGCGAATAATGAGGCAATGGCGAAGGTTCTTGCCGCCATGAAGCAGGCTGGCATTGCAGAGCGCGACCTGCAGACCGGCGGCATCAATATTCAGCCGCGTTATGTCTATCCTGATGACAAGAACGGTCTGAAGGAACCAGAAATCGCAAGCTATTCCGTCAGCAACAGCCTGACCGTGCGTGTGCGCGATCTCGCAAAGGTGGGCGATATTCTGGATCAGTCGATCACGCTTGGCGTCAATCAGGGCGGCGATCTCACCTTTGTCAATGATGATCCGGCCGCCGTCATCAACGAGGCGCGCAAGCGCGCCGTCGCTGACGCCATCGCCAAGGCTCAGACCCTTGCCGAAGCTGCAGGCGTAAGCCTTGGCCGCGTTGTGGAAATCAGCGAACAGAGCTATGCACCACGTCCCATGCCGATTGCACGCGCGGAGTTCAAGTCGCTTGCCGCAGCCCCCGTCGATTCCGTGCCCGTTGCCGCCGGCGAAAACCGCTTCAATGTCAATGTGAACATGGTCTTTGAGATCAAGCCGTGATCTGATGCGACAAGGCCTGATACTGGTCATGCCGGCATCAGGCCACGGAATCAAGACGCCGATCCGGCTGGATCGGCGTCTTTTGTCAATCCGGTTGGGATCAGCGCAGAACCGGGCAGCCCGGAACATTGGCAAAGGCAATACGTGCCGGACGACCATGACGCATGCCACGCGCTTCCACAATGCGGCCACGATGCGCAATGCGCGCATTGCGGATACCCATGCGGCTTGCCTTCATACGCGCAGCCTGTACAGAGCAGGCCCGGCCGCGATGACCATGCCAATGGCCATGATGACGGCGATCACCGGGACGGTACTGCACATCGACAAGCAGTGCATTGTCCGTCTGGCTGACAGCAGGCAGGCTGGCAGGGGATGTGGCATTGGCAGAGGCTGCGGCACCAAAAACGGTGGCAAGACCAAGCGCGGCCGTGATCATGATCGACTTGAACGAAAGTGCAGACATCTCAAACCTCATTCCATTTGTTCATGAATTGCCCTGGCATGTTGTTTTATCGCAGCTCTAGGCGGAAAACCGGCTACCGCTTTTCCTGGAACTGCCCGCGGCATGCCCCGCTGACAATGCATACTTAAAACAGCAAACATGAACATAACCCAAACGCCCATTCAGCCAGCGTTCAGCTTATGGCGGGCACCCTGCCCCGGGATTATGGAAAAACAAAGATTTTCCAGTCAGTTGAACAAGATTTCCGTTCAGACCCGATAAAGATTAAATAAAATTCATATTGGAAAAAATACACAATTTCATGACGGCGCAATCATGTGATCAAGAAAATCATCGTCATTTTTCATGTCATGATCAAATGCCGTGACCTTGCCGCGCACGGAAATGCCGGCTTCATGAACCGTCTCGCGGGAACCTGACACCAGCGGATGCCACCAGTACAGCGTCGAGCCTTCCGCAATCAGCCGGTAGGCGCAGGTCTTTGGCAGCCAGTCGACCTCGTCAACAATGTCCGGCGTCAGCAAGACACAATCGGGCACGATTTTTTTGCGGTTGGGATAATCGCGGCATTGGCAGGAATGTGGATCAAGCAGCGTACAGGCAACGCTTGTCCAGTAGATCTCGTTGGTGTCCTCGTCCTGCAGCTTGTGCATGCAGCACTGGCCACAGCCATCGCACAGACTTTCCCATTCCGCACGGGTCATCTGTCGCAGCGTCTTGGCTTCCCAGAAAGGTTTCTCAGTCATGCACAAGCCTATAGCTGATATGGCATGGCAATTGCACGGACAAATCGCCGCCCTGGCGCAATATGCCGTTTCTGACACCAGACAAGAGGATCGCCCTTGGCCTGAACAAAGCAGCTCCAGGAAAAGCAGGAGCCGATTTCTGTCCAGAACTGTGGAGTAACAATATGTTAGAGCAATTCAGCCTTTCCGTGAAAATCTGAATTGCTCTAGAAACACTCATCATTGGCCTGCCTTGCGTCAATATCCGTAAACATTCCCTGCTTGATTTCAGGAGTTCCCGTGTCCAATTCTGACGCATCCCATCGTTGGAAACTCCCGGCGCGCTATGCAACCATCGTCATGCCGCTCATTCTGTCATTGATGATGACATTCATCGTATCACTGATTGCAACGGCGAAAAATATCGGCTTCAGCCATCCTGAACTGGGGGCCCGCTGGATGAGCGCCTGGGCCCTGTCATGGATGATTGCCTTTCCGGTGCTGCTGATCGTCCTGCCGATCGTGCGGCGCATCGTCGCCTGCATTTGCCATCCGCATTAAGCATGCCACATAACAAAACGCCGCGCGAAAGCTTGCGCGGCGTTCTCATCTGAAACCGGTCCTGATCAGCCAAACAGGCGATCACCCTGCTCGTCAACAAGCTGACGCCCCTTGCTGAGCGCGATTGCCGCGGCGTCCTCGATGCTCGGGCAACGGTCAGCGCGAATGAACCTGTGCTCCTTCACCTCGCCATTGATGGTCTTGCTGACCACGCCGCAAACCTGATATTGCCCGCCTTCCATATAAGGCGTGGCAATGATCAGAAAGCCCTTGTGCTCGGCGCGCACGGCTTCCTTGGCCTCGTCCGGCGATTTCGCGGCAGAGCCACCACCAAAAAGACGCTTCAGGAACGACATCGATCCTCTCCAATTAGCTGTCGAGGAACGAACGCAGCTTGCGCGAACGGCTCGGATGCTTGAGTTTACGCAGTGCCTTGGCCTCGATCTGGCGGATGCGTTCACGCGTGACCGAGAACTGCTGGCCGACTTCTTCCAGCGTGTGATCGGTGTTCATGCCGATGCCAAAGCGCATGCGCAGCACGCGTTCCTCACGCGGTGTGAGCGAGGCAAGAACACGGGTCGTCGTGTCGCGCAGGTTTGCCTGGATTGCCGCATCAATCGGCAGAAGCGCATTCTTGTCCTCGATGAAATCGCCCAGATGTGAATCTTCTTCATCACCAACCGGCGTTTCGAGCGAGATCGGCTCCTTGGCGATTTTCAGAACCTTGCGCACCTTTTCAAGCGGCATGGCGAGCTTTTCGGCCAGTTCTTCCGGCGTTGGTTCACGGCCGATTTCATGCAGCATCTGGCGCGAGGTGCGAACGATCTTGTTGATCGTTTCGATCATGTGCACCGGAATACGGATGGTGCGCGCCTGATCGGCAATCGAGCGGGTGATAGCCTGGCGGATCCACCACGTCGCATAGGTCGAGAACTTGTAGCCACGGCGATATTCGAACTTGTCGACCGCCTTCATCAGGCCGATATTGCCTTCCTGAATGAGGTCGAGGAACTGCAGGCCGCGATTGGTATATTTCTTGGCAATCGAGATGACGAGACGCAGGTTTGCCTCAACCATTTCCTTCTTGGCCAGCGTCGCCTCGCGTTCGCCCTTCTGCACCTGATTGACAATGCGGCGGAATTCGCCGATCGAAATCGCGGTTTCCTGCGCCAGATTCTGGATTTCGCCACGCAGGCGCTCAATGGCGCTTTCTTCCTTGGTGGCGAATTCCTTCCAGCCGCGCGTAGGCAGGGTCTTGATGCGTTCAACCCAGTTCGGATCCAGCTCGTTGCCCTGATATTCCTTCAGGAATTCCTCGCGGCGCACGCCATAGGATTCCGCCAGACGCAGAAGCTTGCCTTCATTCTGAACCAGACGCTTGTTGATGTCATAAAGCTGTTCGACCAGCTGTTCGATACGATTCTGATTAAGCGACAGCGACTTCACTGCCTTGATCAGTTCGTCCTTCAGCTCCTTGTAGCGGCGCTCCTGGCTGGAAGACAGCTCGCCCGTTGCAGCAAGACGGCCTTCCACCTGCTGATCCTGCAGCTTGCGCAGCTTCTTGTAGGTCTCGGCAATGTGATCGAGCGTTTCCATGACCTGTGGCCGCAGCTCCGCTTCCATGGCCGCCAGCGACAGGTTGGCGTCGTCATCATCCTCCTCATCATCCTCCATCGACATTTCGCCGCCGACATTGGTGATGTCATCATCATCGCGCGAACGGCGCGGAGCCTTTTCATCGCGCGGCTTTTCTTCTTCCACACGCTCGATGACCGGTGCCTGTTTGGCTTCCGGCCCGGCATAGGTGGTTTCCAGATCGATGATCTCGCGCAGCAGAATGTTGGATTCATTCAGCTGTTCGCGCCAGATAATGAGCGCCTGAAAGGTCAGCGGGCTTTCGCACAGGCCCGCAATCATGGTTTCACGACCAGCCTCGATGCGCTTGGCGATCGCAATTTCGCCTTCACGCGACAGAAGCTCGACCGAACCCATTTCACGCAGATACATGCGCACCGGATCGTCGGTACGGTCGGTCGGCTCACGCTTGGTCGTGGTCGCAAGGGCAGTGCCGGTGGTTTCGGCCAGCTCACCGCCCTCATGTTCCTCCTCGTCGTCCTCACGCTCGGCTTCTTCGTCGTCCTCAACGACATTGATGCCCATGTCCGACAACATCGCCATTGTGTCTTCGATCTGCTCGGAAGTCACTTCTTCGGAAGGAAGCACAGCGTTCAGTTCGTCCATCGTGACGTAACCGCGCTTCTTCGCTACCTTGATCATCTTCTTGACAGCATCGTCAGAAAGGTCGAGAAGCGGACCGTCAGCTGCACCTTCGCGCTCGACTTCGGCTTCTTCGTTTTCCTTAGCCTTCGTTGCCATATGTATGTCTCCAGGCGACCCCGGTCGCGTCCGTGATATAACCAATGCCATCAAACGGGCTTGCGAATCTGCAACCCGATCTTCATGACTGCGCTTAGCCGATGCTGCGTTAATAGCGAATTAACCTTGCCACCAGCTTCCGCCACATTTGTGCCCAATTTCAATCAACACCCGGATGCCGGATAATCCACGTCAGCGCATATCCGGAAAAGTCATGAAATCGGCCTCTTAATCGAGCTTGAACGGATGTCATTCCGTCAATCAAGCCTCACGTCAAGAGCGACTCACCTGATTCGCGTCAAAAAAGCGAATCATTTGTTGTCTTCGCCGTCACCAGACCGCCAAAAGCCAGCATTTGCAGGCTTTCCTGAAAGCGACCCGGCCGAATCACCGAATCAGCGACCACCTGCCGTCCGGCCGGATGACAGGCCGAAGCCATCGATCAGCGCTTCGGTCGCTTCCTCTTTCAGAAGCTGGTTGCGAATGTCGATCAGCCGCGCGAACAATTCTCCTGTTTCGTCTGTCTCGAGCGATGCTTCCACCGCTCGCAGCTCCTTATGTAGGGTGCGCGCGCGCTGATGCAAGTGAAGCGCCTGCCGCAACGCCTCGCGAACATCATCTTCGGCCGCATCCGGCATGGCCGTCCACAGACCAACCCGCCGCACGGCCTCTTCCAGTTTCTCAATCAGTTCGCCATATCCCGCCCTGACCAGCGCCGCATGCATCAATGCGCCCTCCTCGACCGGACTGGTCGCCAGTACGTCCAGCATGGCCAGATGCAGGTTTTTCAACGCTTCATGTTCGAAGTCGAGCACCGACAGGGCTTCGAAATTTTCCTCAAGCAGGCGCGGATGATTGATCAGCATCAGAATGATTGCCGTCTCACGCAGGCGCGGCGCACGCCCGCTTGTACCAAGGCTTGCGCTCCTGACCATGCTGGAATGCGCAAGCTGATCGCTGATGGCAAGACGGCCGCCAGAGCGTCCCGGCGCCATGCCGCGCCGGCTGTCGCGCCCGAAGCCGCGCCGGTCACGGTTCTGGCCGCGCTCTGCGCCCGTACGCCCGAAAAAGACCTGCGTGCGTTCGCGCATTTCCTGCTGGTAATGGCGGCGAATATCCTCATGCGCGATACGGCCGCAGATCTCGCGCAGACGCGCCTCCAGTTCGGCACGCCGCTCCGGCGTGTCATAAATCCCGCCGGCCGTCTCCCGCGTCCAGATCATGTCAACCAGCGGACGCGCCTCGCGCAGCACGGCATGAAAGGCCGACGCCCCTTCCGCCCGCACCAGATCATCAGGGTCCTGCCCCTCCGGCAACAGGGCAAAACGCAGCGATTTGCCCGGCTGGAGGTGCGGCAGGCCAATATCTGCCGCGCGGTTGGCCGCGCGCAAACCCGCGCTGTCGCCATCAAAGCACAGGATCGGTTCCGGGCTGATGCGCCAGAGCAGGTCAAGCTGTTCTTCCGTCAGGGCCGTGCCAAGCGGGGCAACTGCATGGTGAATGCCAGCCTGTGCCAGAGCGATCACATCCATATAGCCTTCAACGGCAATGATCGGCTTGGCCGGCTCGCCATTCTGCGGTTGGCAGGCCTTGCGCGCCCGCAGCGCATTATAAAGTACCCTGCCCTTGTGAAAGAGCTCGGTTTCCGGTGAATTGAGATATTTCGCCGGCGCATCAGGAGACAGTGCCCGACCGCCAAAGGCAATGATGCGCCCGCGCAGATCCTGAATCGGGAACATCACCCGGTCGCGGAAACGGTCATAGGAAACCGGCACATTTTCATGCACCAACAGGCCACAGGCTTCCATCTGCTCGCGCGTGATGTTTTTGGCGGCCAAAAATTCCTTCAGCGCATTGCGACTTTCCGGCGCATAGCCAAGGCGGAAGGCCTGCTGGGTTGCGGTCGACAGGCCGCGATCGCGCAAATAGGCGCGTGCCCTGGCGCCAACCGCTGCCTGCAGCTGGCTTTCAAAAAACTGCGCGGCAAGTTCCATCACATCATAAAGCGATGCGCGCTCGGCCTCGCGCCTTTCCATTTCAGGGTCGCGTGCCGGCATCGGCACGCCGGCCATATCGGCAATGCGCTCGACCGCTTCCGGAAAGCTCACGCCTTCAAGCTCGGTCAAAAAACGGAAATGGTCGCCCGTCACGCCACAGCCGAAACAGTGGTAACGCCCCTTGCGGTCTTCGCAATGAAAACTCGGCGTTTTCTCGCCATGAAACGGACAGCAGGCCCAGAAGTCGCCCTTTTGCGGATTGCTTTTCTTGCGATCGAACGAAACCCGCGTTCCGATCAGTGTGGAAATCGGCACGCGATCTCTGATCTCATCGAGAAAGGAGGGCGAAAAACGCATGAACGCTGTCACTTCCACATCATGTTGCAGGCAAACCGGCCCTGGCGTTCTGCGCCATGCCGTTACCCGCAGGGGTTGGCGATATTATCCTGCCGATATCATTCTACATATAGGTGGCAGGCTTTTCCACGTCTATGCAACCAGCAGCATACTCCCCGCAACACACAGGCTCCTTTCCTGTCCGCACCCTGAATGGAAAGGTGCCATCGGAGGAAGATATGTAACCGGCTAAATTTATGTCGCTTGTCTTTTATGGAAACATGGCCATAAATTGCCAGAAATAATAATTCTAAATCAGTTTAATTCGGTCTATCACACCGTATGGCTCCGGCGGCGCTGAATGGCTGCCAGTTCAGCCAGATCGAGTGCACGGGAGGTTGGCTTGAACGGTTCCGTTGTCCTTTTGCATCTGGCCGGTGCGGTTGCCCTGCTGCTCTGGTCGACACGCATGGTCCGCACGGGCGTGGAACGCGCCTATGGCGATCGCTTGCGCCGCCGCCTGCGCGAGCAGATGCACAATCCCTTTCTTTCGGTACTGTTTGGCCTGATGCTGGCTGTTGCCCTGCAAAGCTCAACGGCTGTCACCCTGCTGGTCGGCTCATTTGTCGGCTCCGGCATTGTCAATGGCATTGCGGGGCTGATGGCCGTGCGCGGTGGCGAGCTTGGCTCGGCCCTTGTCGTCAAGATCCTGAGCTATGACCTGACGCTTCTGGTGCCGATCTGCCTTGTCGTCGGCACAACGATCTTCATGTCCACCGAACGGCGCGACTGGCGTCAGGCCGGACGTATCATTGTTGGTATTGGCCTGCTCATCCTGTCGCTGGAAATGACCGGTCAGGCCACCGAGCCTTTGCGCAACAGCGAGCTTCTGCCTGTCATCGTCGAATATCTCGACGGCGACCCGATTACCGCCTATCTGCTCGCTGCCCTGATGACATGGCTGTTTCATTCCAGCATTGCCGCAGTCATCCTGCTCACCAGCTTTGCCGCACGCGGGCTGATCCAGCCAGACCTTGCCATCGTCATGGTGCTCGGCGTCAATCTCGGCTCGTCGGTCATTGCGCCCATCCTGACCCGCAATGCCCCGCCACAGGACCGCATCGTGCCGCTCGGCAATCTGCTGATGCGCGGCGCAGGCTCGCTGGTCATGCTGATTGCCTTCGAGACCTTCCACCCGCCGATCGGCTTTCTGGGCTCGGATTCCGTCGCCCAGATCGTCAACATGCATATTCTGTTCAATTTCCTCATCATGCTGGTCGGCATTCCGCTGTCCAATCTGGTGCTGCGCATCACCCGGCAGCTGGTCAAGAACAGCACTCCGCAACCGGAAGGCCCGACCTTTACCGAAAAATACAGTGCGCTTGAGCCAAGCGCCCTCGACAGCCCGAAACAGGCGCTTGCCAATGTCACGCGTGAGGTCGTCAGCGTCTGCGACACGATCGAGATCATGCTACGCGGCATTATCGAACTTTACGAAAATCCCGATCCGGCCCGCATCAAGGAAATTGAAGCACTGGATGACCGCGTCGATCACATGCATGCCGAGATAAAACTTTATCTGACGCGGCTTGCCACACGCAATCTGTCCGATTTTGAAGCGCAGCGCATGCAGGAATTGCTGGGAGCCTGCGTCAAGCTCGAACAGGTGGGCGACATCATCGCACGCAACATGCTGGCACTGGTGCAGAAGAAAAAGGCGCGCAATATCAAGTTCACCGAAGCGGGCTGGAAAGAGCTGACCCATTTCCATGCCATTGTGCTGGCCAATGCGCATATGGCCTTCAATGTCATCGTATCACGCGATGGCGAGACGGCGCGCCAGCTTGTGCAGGAAAAGGATCGCCTGCGCGACATGGAAAAGCAGCTCAACCTGCAGCATTTTGCCCGACTGAGGGAAGGCACGAAACGCTCGATCGAATCAAGTACCATCCATCTCGATACAATCCACGATCTCAAGCAGATCGACTCGCTTCTGGCGTCACTTGCATATCCGATACTGGAAGAACAGGGCATGCTGCGCGGCAGCCGCCTGAGAGCCCCAACGGCCGAAAAAAGCCGCGAGGAACCGGCAAGATAGCAGCGCCAAACAGATAAGCCGGGTGAGCAGCTCACCCGGCTTTGTTTGTTCCGCTTCGTTTATTGCGCGTTGTTCATTGCAGCAACGACTTGATCACGCCGTTTGCCTTGCTGAAATCCATCTGTCCGGCATAGCGCTCCTTCAGGGCAGCCATGCACTTGCCCATATCGCGCAGACCCTGCGCGTCGGTTTCAGCGATCACCTGTTCGCAGGCCGCCTTCACCTCGTCATCGCTCATCTGCTTTGGCAGGAACTCGCTGATGATCCTGATTTCCTCGCGCTCATTCTCGGCCAGTTCAAGACGGTTGTTTTCTTCATAGATGCGCGCTGATTCTTCCCGCTGCTTGACCATCTTGCCAAGGATGCCGAGCAATTCCTCATCGCCAACGGCATCCTTTCCGGCCGCGCGGTTGGCAATATCGCGGTCCTTGATCGCAGCCATGATGAGGCGAAGCGTCGAGGTACGGCGCTTGTCCTGCGCCTTGAGCGCTGCGGTGAGGCCCTGGGAAATCTCCTGGCGAAGCATATCGTCTCTCCTGACGGTCAATGGTGCGGTTCCGGGAAAAGTGATCTCGTTTCGTCCTGAACCGCGATAATCAACGAGTTGGAGCGCTTCAGCGTTTCCGTGAAAAGCTGAAGCGCTCTCGTGAGCGCGCCTTCTATCAAAAAGCACGACAAGATTGCAAATGCCGCCCTGTTCCACAAACATTCGTCCTGCAGGCTGAGCGCTTTTCCCTGCAATATTTCAGGAAAGCGCCTTCCCGGCAATTGACCGTCGTGCCAAGTTTCTCTATTGGATGGGGCCTAGCAGGACAACGGCATGTGCTCGCGGCGGGAACTTTATGATCCCCGCTGCCTTTTGGCGCATATATGGTTCCGGAAGCCCGGTTTTTCAAGCTGTCAGACCTGGCTGCCTGATCTTGCGGGCAGCTGCCGGCAAGCGGCTGACCGGACGGGGGACATGCCACCGTCCTGAGCGAATGTGACCAGCGCTATCGCGCGGCAAAACAGGAGTGCAAAAATGAGCGACACCACAACCAAAACCGCACCCTGGACAAGTTCTATTCCAACCGCCGTCCTTATATTGGCAGATGGCACGGTGATCGAGGGCAAGGGGCTTGGCGCGACCGGCGCCATTGAGGCCGAAGTGGTCTTCAACACCGCCCTCACCGGCTATGAGGAAATCCTGACCGACCCATCCTATGCCGGACAGATCGTCACCTTCACCTTCCCGCATATCGGCAATGTCGGTACCAATAGCGAAGACGTTGAAGACCTGACGCCCGCCAACCGTCATGGCGCGGTCGGCGCGATCTTCAAGGCCGACATCACCAGCCCGTCCAATTACCGCGCCAGCGAAGATCTCGACGCATGGCTGAAGGCACGCGGCGTGATTGCGCTGTACGGCATCGACACCCGTGCGCTCACCGCCCTCATCCGCGAACGCGGCGCACAGAATGCCGTCATCGCACATGATCCAAGCGGCAAGTTTGACATGGAGGCCCTGAAGGCCCGCGCAAGGGCCTGGAGTGGACTGGTCAATCTTGACCTCGCCAAGGATGTCACCATCGGCCAGAGCCTTGTCTGGAAGGAAACCCCATGGGTCAAGGGCAAGGGCTATGGTGAGGAAAACGAGCCGCAATATCACATTGTCGCGCTCGATTTTGGCGTAAAGCGTAATATTCTGCGCCTGCTTGCCGGCCTTGGCGCTAAAGTGACAGTTCTGCCCGCCACAGCCACGGCAGAAGATGTGCTGGCCTATAATCCGGACGGTGTATTCCTCTCCAATGGCCCCGGCGACCCGGCGGCGACCGGCGAATATGCCGTGCCGACCATTCGAAAGCTGGTCGATAGCGGCCTGCCGGTCTTCGGCATCTGCCTCGGCCATCAGATGCTGGCCCTGGCACTCGGCGCCAAAACGGAAAAAATGCATCAGGGCCATCATGGCGCCAACCATCCGGTCAAGGACTATACCACTGGCAAGGTTGAGATCGTCTCGATGAACCACGGCTTTGCCGTTGATTCCAAGTCGCTGCCGGAAGGCGTCGAAGAAACCCACGTCTCGCTGTTCGACGGCTCGAATTGCGGTCTGCGCGTTGTCGGCAAGCCGGTCTTCTCGGTACAGCACCATCCGGAAGCCTCGCCCGGCCCGCAGGATTCGCACTATCTCTTCCGCCGCTTCATCAATCTGATCCGTGAAAGAAAAGGCGAAGCACCACTGCCCGAACGCGATCAGGCTGCCTGACAGCAACGAGTGGTCACCGATCCATAAAACTGTCGGGGCATTGCTCCGGCCGTTTTCGTCTGGACAGGAATCAATCGTGCTGCCTCTGCGCGAAAACAGGATTCACACATGAAAAAGGCGGCAGACAGCCGCCTTTTTCATGCCCCTATCCAGCGATCAGATATCACCGCTGAACGTATCGCAAGCTTCCAACCTGCCGCTATCAAAGCCGCGCTGAAACCATTTTGCGCGCTGTGCGGAGGTGCCGTGATTGAAACTTTCCGGCACGACATAGCCCTGCGTACGCCGTTGCAGCGTATCATCACCAATCTGGTGGGCGGCATTGAGCGCTTCTTCCAGATCGCCGGCTTCCAGAATGCCTTTCTGGTTGGTGTAATAGCCCCAGACACCGGCAAGGCAATCGGCCTGCAGCTCCACCCGCACCGACATGCGGTTGGCCTCGACCTCGCTCATGCGCTGACGCATCTGGTTGAAGCGCGGCAGCACACCCAGCAGATTCTGGACATGATGGCCCACTTCATGCGCCAGCACATAGGCCTGGGCAAAATCGCCAGACGCACCGAAGCGCTGCGACAGCTCATTATAGAAACTTAAGTCAATATAGAGTTTGCGGTCGCCGGGGCAGTAGAATGGGCCAGAGGCCGCCGAGGCAAACCCGCAGGCCGAGCGCACCTGACCACTGAACAGCACCATGACTGGCGGCGTATAGGTCTGGCCCATCGACTGGAAAATACCACTCCAGACATCTTCCGTCTCGGCCAGAATAGTTCGGGCAAAGCGGGTGGTTTCGTCATTGGCAACCGTACCGCCCTGCGACACAGGCCGTCCCTGCTGGGTCTGGACATAAGGGCCCGTGCCCCCGCCATCGCCAAACAGGATCGGCATCGGGTCAATACCCAGAAAGCGCAGGACAAAGAACATCACCACCAGAATGAGGATGCCGGACAGCCCGCCACCGCGTACCAGACGCATGCCGGGGCCACCAAAACCTCCGCCCAAACCGCCACCAAATCCTCCACCAGATGCGCCACCGCGCAGATCTTCCACATTGTCGCTTTCTCTTCGCCCTTGCCAACGCATGGACCAACTCCCCTGCTCGTACCAAATTGGGTACCGTCTGCCTTTACAGTTTGCCTTGAAAAAAACTGGCACGGCAACCTGAAAAGTAAATGCCACTCTCATCAATTTGCAAAACGCCCCTGCACCCAACAGGATTCCCCACGCAATCATGGAATATCAGGCCCTGCCGAATTATTTTCGTGAAAGTCTGAACTTTCTTTGAAATAAAGCCTTTTAGGGGTTCCGCTTTGGGTCATGATTGCCTATAAGGCCGGCTTAGCCCACAGAATACCGAAGCTGCCAACCCGCCGGAAAACCGTGCGGGCTTTTCTGGCAGGTTAAATGCAAGTCACGCTCCGATGCCGTGCCTTGCAACGCAACATTAAAGAACAGGACGTGCCCATGCCGAAACGTACAGACATCAAATCGATCCTGATTATCGGCGCGGGTCCAATTGTTATTGGTCAGGCATGCGAGTTCGACTATTCCGGCACGCAGGCCTGTAAGGCGTTGAAAGAGGAAGGCTACCGCATCATCCTCGTCAACTCCAACCCGGCCACGATCATGACCGATCCTGACCTGGCTGATGCGACCTATATCGAGCCAATCACGCCAGAAGTTGTAGCCAAGATCATCGCCAAGGAGCGCCCCGATGCCATCCTGCCGACCATGGGTGGTCAGACCGCGCTCAACACCGCGCTTTCGCTGCGCCGCATGGGGGTCCTGGAACGCTATAATGTGGAAATGATCGGCGCCAATGCCGAGGCAATCGACAAGGCTGAAGATCGCGCCCTGTTCCGCGAAGCCATGGCCAGGATCGGCCTCGAAACGCCGCGCTCCATGCTTGCCAATGCGACCGAGATCAAGGATGAGGATCGCAAGCGCCATGAAGCCAAGCGCGCCGAGATCAAGGCGCAATTTACTGGCGAGGAACTCGACCGCGCGCTCGACAAGCTGGAAACCGAATGGCAGCTCGGCGAGGCCGAGCGCAAGCAACGATACATGACCCATGCGCTGGCCAAGGCCGCACAGGCGCTGGATGTTGTTGGCCTGCCTGCCATCATCCGCCCGAGCTTCACCCTTGGCGGTACCGGCGGCGGCATTGCCTATAACCGTCAGGAATTCTTTGAAATCATCGAGCGCGGCCTGGATGCCTCGCCGACCACCGAAGTGCTGATCGAAGAATCCGTGCTTGGCTGGAAGGAATATGAAATGGAGGTCGTCCGCGACAAGGCGGACAACTGCATCATCGTCTGCTCGATCGAAAACCTTGATCCGATGGGCGTGCATACGGGTGACTCGATCACGGTTGCCCCGGCGCTGACGCTTACCGACAAGGAATATCAGATCATGCGCAATGCCTCGATCGCGGTGCTGCGCGAGATCGGCGTTGAAACGGGTGGTTCGAACGTCCAGTTCGCGATCAACCCGGAAAACGGCCGCATGATCGTGATCGAAATGAACCCGCGCGTGTCGCGTTCTTCGGCGCTGGCCTCCAAGGCAACCGGTTTCCCGATTGCCAAGATCGCAGCCAAGCTTGCCGTCGGCTATACGCTGGACGAGCTGGAAAACGACATTACGGGTGGTGCAACGCCGGCCTCGTTCGAGCCGTCGATCGACTATGTCGTCACCAAGATCCCGCGCTTTGCCTTTGAAAAGTTCCCCGGCTCCTCGCCGATCCTCACCACGGCCATGAAGTCGGTCGGTGAAGTGATGGCCATTGGCCGCACTTTCCAGGAAAGCCTGCAGAAAGCCCTGCGCGGCCTTGAAACCGGCCTCACCGGCCTTGATGAAATCGTCATTCCGGGCCTTGAGGATGGCGATGAAAAGAACGCCATCCGTGCCGCCATCGGCACGCCGACGCCAGACCGCCTGCGCATGGTGGCACAGGCCATGCGTCTCGGCTGGACGGTCGAACAGATCCATGATGCCTCGAAGATCGATCCGTGGTTTCTGGAACAGATCGAAGGCATCGTGCGCATGGAAGAGCGCATTCGTGAGCAAGGCCTGCCGCAGGACGCAGAAAATCTGCGCATGCTCAAGGCCATGGGCTTCTCGGATGCCCGTCTGGCAAGCCTCACCGGCAAGGATGCCTCTGACGTGGCAAAGCTGCGTGCAGAGCTCAATGTGCATCCGGTCTACAAGCGCATCGATACCTGCGCGGCTGAATTCGCATCCCCGACCGCTTACATGTATTCGACTTATGAAACGCCTTTTGTTGGCGCGCCACGTTCGGAAGCAGAAGTTTCCGACCGCAAGAAGGTCGTCATTCTCGGCGGCGGTCCGAACCGTATCGGTCAGGGCATCGAATTCGACTATTGCTGCTGCCATGCCGCCTTCGCGCTTGGGGATGCCGACTATGAAGCCATCATGGTAAACTGCAACCCGGAAACGGTTTCGACTGACTATGACACGTCCGATCGTCTCTATTTCGAGCCGCTGACGGTTGAAGATGTTCTGGAAATCCTGCGCATCGAACAGGAAAGGGGCACACTTCATGGCGTGATCGTGCAGTTCGGCGGCCAGACCCCGCTGAAGCTTGCCAATGCAATCGAAAAGGCCGGCATTCCGATCCTCGGCACGTCGCCGGATGCGATCGACCTTGCCGAAGACCGCGACCGCTTCCAGAAACTGCTCATCAAGCTTGATCTCAACCAGCCGAAAAATGGCATTGCCTATTCGGTTGAACAGGCCCGCCTTGTTGCGGCAGATCTCGGCTTTCCGCTGGTTGTTCGCCCGTCCTACGTTCTGGGTGGCCGCGCCATGCAGATCATTCACGATGAGCGCGCCCTGCAGTCCTATCTTCTTGACACCGTTCCCGAACTGGTGCCGGAAGACATCAAGGCAAAATATCCGAACGACAAGACCGGACAGATCAATACGCTGCTCGGCAAGAACCCGCTCCTGTTCGACACCTATCTGACCCAGGCGATCGAAGTCGACGTCGACTGCCTGTGCGACGGCAAGAACAGCTTTGTTGCCGGCATCATGGAGCATATCGAGGAAGCCGGCATCCATTCCGGTGACTCGGCCTGCTCGCTGCCGGTTCACTCGCTGTCGCCGGAAATCGTGGCCGAACTCGAACGCCAGACCGAGGCGCTGGCCAAGGCGCTCAATGTCGGCGGTCTGATGAATGTCCAGTTCGCCATCAAGGATGGCGAGATCTTCATTCTTGAAGTCAATCCACGCGCTTCGCGTACGGTTCCATTCGTGGCAAAGACCATCGGCACGCCAATCGCCAAGATTGCAGCCCGCATCATGGCTGGCGAAAGCCTGGAAGCAGCGCTGGCTGCCTATGGTGGCAAGCCACAAAAGACTGCACGCCCGCATATTGCGGTCAAGGAAGCCGTCTTCCCGTTTGCCCGCCTCCCCGGCGTCGACACGCTGCTTGGACCGGAAATGCGCTCGACCGGCGAGGTCATGGGTCTCGACTATGACTATGCACTGGCCTTTGCCAAGGCACAGCTTGGCGCAGGTGTGGAACTGCCGCGTGAGGGCACGGTCTTTGTTTCCGTCCGAGACGAGGACAAGGAACGTGTGCTTGGGCCGGTTCGCCGTCTTGCAGAGCTTGGCTTCAAGGTCATGGCAACGGGAGGCACGCAGAAATTCCTCGCGGACCATGGCGTTGAAGCAGTCAAGGTCAACAAGGTGATCGAAGGCCGCCCGCATGTTGAGGATGCCATCCGCAACCGCCAGATCCATCTGGTCTTCAACACGACCGACAGCGCAAGCGCCGTTTCCGACTCCAAGTCGATCCGCCGCGCAACGCTGATGCAGAAGCTGCCTTATTACACCACCATGGCAGGTGCGGAAGCCGCAGCCGAAGCCATCGCCGCACTCAAGGCAGGATCGCTGGAAGTCCGCCCGCTGCAGGACTATTTCCACTGATCAACGGCAATGAAAAAGCCGCCGGAACAGTCCGGCGGCGCTGCATGACACGAAACCCGCCGAAAACCCGGCGGGTTTTGTTTATTTGAAAACAAGCAGATCCAGGAAAAGTGGAACCGGCTTTCCGGCCGCGGCTGCGAATGGCAAGAGCCTGGAGCAATTCAGCCTCTGCATGAAGTTCAAAATTGCTCCAGCCCGGATTTTGCGGACGCCCGCTTTGGCGTGGCGCCCGACAAATCAGGCTTACCACTTGATCTGCAAGCCTACCTTCCCCTTCGCATACTGGTTGTTCGCGGTGTTTTCCAACGCGCCACCAGCAACGGCCTCACCAAAGATCGCATATTTGCCATCCTTGAACGAATAGCGGCCACTCAGACCAAGCTCGGCCCATGTCGGTTCTTCGCGACCGAGTTTCACCTGTTTGTCGCCAATGGTCATCATTGCATTCTGACTACGCAGATCATGATGCAGGTTGGCGACCGCACGGCCACTGAAGCGCGAAGTATAGCCATCCTTGTCCTGCCAGCTCTTGGCATATTCAAGGGCCAGTCCGCCACGCAGAGTCAGCGAGGACAATGCATCAAACGACACAGTGCCAAGATGAGGATCGGTGAAATCATTGGCACCTGTGCGGTTCCAGCTCAGCTGGACCTGAGGGATCCAGGTCCAGTTGTCATTGAGGCTGACATGCTTGCCGGCTTCAAGGCTGAGGCCCAAACCATTGGCTGACAGGCTGTTTTTCAGAGGACCATGAACCGTATCCGATGCAAGCTCACTCTTTATCCAGGCATATTGCGCCTGCGTATCAATGTAATAGCCGTCATCCGTCATCCAGGTTAAGGCACCGCCAAGGCTATAGGCATTGGTGTTGATCAACCCATCACCATGGAGCGACGAAATATCGGTATTGACCTTGCCATATTGCAGCCAGACGCTGCCCAGCACACGGCTTTCCTCATTGCCATAAAGCTGATTGTCGAGGCCAATCCGCAGGTTCCAGTCCCTGGACTTGTAACCGCTGTCGACTTCGGAATCACGCAACGCGGCCCGGCGATGTGCCGCCTCGATTCGTGCCCAAACCAGACCTGCCTCGGTCAGGGTTTCATTCGGTGTTGCATCCTCGTCACCCTGTGCGATCAAAAACGCGTTCTGACCCGTCCAATAACGATTGGACATACGCTCATACATAGTCAATGGTCGGGTTACGTTACCAATGACATGCACATAGTCCGAATAAACTGCAGCCTCCGGCTTGTGCGAGCCTTCGGAAGCAGCTGCTTCCGCTGCAACCGGCTGCTCGACAACGGTTTCAGCCACTGCGGCTTCCGACTCGACGACAGCCGTTGTCTCCTGCGCCGAAGCAGACATTTCATCCGAAGCCTTGGCATCCGGAGAGCCCTTCTGTTCCAGCGCCACAGTGACAACTGGTTCTGCAGGCTTCTGTTCGGATTTTTCTGTCGCTGCAACAGCGGCTGGCAGCTGGATGGAGGTTGCCTCAGGTGCGACCACAGGCGTAGATGCAGCCACAGGCTGCTCCTGTGCATTTACCGGCAACACAGTCCCGGACGAAACCGGATTCGTCACCACCGAGACCGTCGGAGACAACAACAGCGACGATCCCGTAGTGTGAGCAGGCGTCAGCGAGGACGAAGGCGCAGAGATGTTCTGCGACTGTTCTGCCAAGCCTGATGTCGCAGAACCGGTCAGAACCTTCGTTATGCCCTCAAGCATCGCCGCAAGCGTTTTTTCACTGCTGGCATGAGCACCTGGCTCATTGCCTGTCTTCAGGGAAAAGGACGCCGGTCTTTCAAGACCTGAAGAAGCAGTTACTGACGGCGCCGACACAGCCTGTTGGGTATTTGATGCAGGATTCGCCCCATCACCCAACGATGCAGAAGACTGCGCAGAGCTCAACCGAGATTTTGCAATCGCCTCGTTGATTGTCGCGATTCTCTCTCTTCCTCCAACAGCCATGACTCTTGCAACAAAATTAGCGTCCGAATAGCGAGAATGAATTTCATCCTCACTGTCTGAATCAGAGTCTGATTCAATGACGGTCGAGATGGTTCTCTGCAAGTCATCCGGTGCAACCCCGTCTTGTACAGAGATGACTCTTCTCACTTGGTTAAGCCCGCCCGTGATCGAGGCCGTCCCTTCCAGCACAGAGCCAGCTCCTGCCAGCCCACCACTTGACGATTTTGGAGCGGCCGAGGGCATGGCAGTCTCGTCAGCCTTCTTGATAACAATAGTGTTCTGCTTAGACTTCAAAAAGTCGACAGGCGGCGGTGGCGGCGGCGGCACAGCTGGACCAACTGCCACAGGCGGTGGTGGCACAGATGCCCCACCCGTAACAGGCGGCAGCTGCCGCACAGATCGCTCGCCTGCCTCTGCATCGGAAGCAGCCGCGGAAGTGGAAACATTTGCACTCGGAGACCGACCAGCAGCCAAGGAAGATACCGATGAACCATCATCACCCCCAACGTTGAACATCACGTTGCGCACGATCTCCTTAGCTTCCTTGGACGAAACACTCTTCAACGAAGAAGTGTCGCCTTCCAACAGATCATCGCCAGTCTCCCATTCATCGCCTGGAGAATTGATCGCGCTATCCTTGAAGAATTCCGAATAAGCATCAGAGCCCGACTCAAAATTCCATTTTTGCGATACGCCTCGTCATTCGCCTGATTGAGGAGATGACCATCCAAGCTTGTGACG